>DATKAG010000126.1:0-11755 GCA_035498355.1 Myxococcales bacterium
TCGTTCCAGGCGCGCAAGGAAGGAGAGCAGTGCGACCGCATCTACCGCATGTCCCTGGAGGGGGGCAGCCCGGTGGCCGTCTCCAGCGGGAAGGGAGCGACGACTTGCGCGTACTTCCTTCCCGGAGCAGATGAGCTCATCTACGCCTCGACGCACCTGGGCAGCGAAGAATGTCCGCCGCGCCCCGACCGCAGCAAGGGGTATGTTTGGGCGATCTACACCGACTACGACATCTTCAAGGCGCGGGCCGACGGCAGCGGGGTTACCCGGCTGACCGACGCTCCCGGATACGACGCGGAAGGCACCGTCTGTGCGAAGGACGGATCCATCCTCTTCACTTCGGTGCGCGATGGGGACCTCGATCTCTACCGGATGAACCGGGACGGCACGAACGTGCGTCGGCTGACGAATACCCCGGGCTACGATGGCGGGGCCTTCTTCAACGCGGACTGCACGCGCATCGTCTGGCGCGCTTCCCGCCCCAAGCCGGGAGCTGAGCTGGACGAGTACCGGTCGCTCTTGCGCCAGGGGCTGGTGAAGCCGGGTGAACTGGAGATCTGGGTGGCCAACGCCGATGGGTCCGATCCGGTGCAGGTGACATATCTGGGCGCGGCCTCGTTCGCGCCGTCCTTCTTCCCCGACGGCAAGCGCATCATCTTCTCCTCCAATTACGGTGATCCGAGCGGGCGGGAGTTCGACCTCTGGGCGATCAACGTCGACGGCACCGGGCTGGAACGGATCACCGCAGCGCCGGGGTTCGACGGATTCCCGCTCTTCTCTCCCGACGGGAAATGGCTGGCGTTCGGGTCGAATCGCGCTTTTCCGCCCGGCGTGCGCCAGACCGACGTGTACTTGGCGCGCTGGGTGGAGGCTCCGGCTCCGCGGGCGGATGACGCGCCCGACCGGATCCTGCGCAACGTGACCTGGCTGGCCGATCCCGCCCGGGAAGGGCGCGGCCTGGGAACTTCCGGACTGGAGGCTGCCGGGGCGTTTCTCGAGGAGCGGTTTCGCGAGATCGGGCTGCGGCCGGCGGGGGATGCGGGCGGTTACCGGCAGGTCTTCGAGGCGCCAGTCTCGATGCGGGTGGAGCCGGCGACGGCGGTGCTGGTGGACGGACGGCCGGCGTCGGGCGCCATCGCGGTTCCGGGATTCTCCGCCAGCGGAGAGGTGGAGGGGTCGGCGGTGCTCGCCGGGTATGGCATCAGCGACGTTTCGCTCGGTCGCGACGACTATGCCGGGCTGGAAATGAAGGGCCGCATCGTGGTCGTGCGGCGCTTCGTTCCCGAGAGCGACCCGAAGTTCGCCGCCAAGGACCCGCGGCAGCGCTTCGGCGACCTGCGCTACAAGACCTGGATCGCGCGCGAACGCGGGGCAAAGGCGCTGGTGGTCGTGGACTGGCCCGAAGGGCAAGGGGAATTGCCGGCCGAGGCGAGGTTGCCCCAGCCCCATCCGGAGATGTCCGACGGAGGGATCCCGGTGGTGGCCGTCCAGCGGTCGGTATTGGCGGAGGCGATGCCCCGCCTGGTGGCGAAGCAGCCCGTGCGCATGCGCGTCAACGTGAAGCTGGCGGTGGAACGCAAGCCGGTGTTCAACGTCGTGGGCCGCGTTCCCGCCAGGGCGAAAGATGCGCTGCCAGGGGCGGTAGTGGTGGGGGCGCACTACGATCACCTGGGGATGGGCGGACGGTTCTCCCTGGCCCCCGACCGGCACGAGGTGCATCCCGGCGCCGACGACAATGCCAGCGGCGTGGCGGCACTTCTGGAGATTGCCCGGGCACTGGCCGCGCGAGCGGGCGAACTGCGTCGAGAGGTGATCTTCGTCGCCTTTGCCGGCGAGGAGAGTGGCCTTCTGGGCTCGACGCAGTTCACCCGGGCGGGCGGCGCCAAGGGAGTGGCCGGGATGTTGAACCTGGACATGGTGGGGCGGATGCGCGGCAACCGGCTGAGCGTGCTGGGCTCCGACTCGGCCGCGGAGTGGGCAGCCATCGCCGGCGCCGCCTGCGAGGAGGCGCGCGTCGAATGCACGCTGGGGGGAGATGGCTACGGGCCGAGCGACCAGACGCCTTTCTACGGCGCCGGGGTGCCGGTGCTCCACTTCTTCACCGGGGCGCACTCCGAGTACCACAAGCCCGGCGACGTGGCGGGATTGATCAATGCCGGCGGCGCTGCCCAGGTGGCGCGCATCGTCGAGCGGGTGGCCTCCCAGGTGGCGAACCGCGAGCAGCTCCTCACCTACCGCAAGGTGCCGGCGCCGCCGCCCCAGGGCGACGTGCGCAGCTTCGGAGCCTCGCTGGGGACCATCCCCGACTACGCCGGTCCGCCCAACGGGCAGCGCGGGATGCTGCTGGCGGACGTTCGCCCAGGCGGGGCGGCGGACCTGGCCGGGATGCGCCGGGGAGACATCCTCGTCCGCCTGGGAACGCACGAGATCTCGGGAGTGGAGGACCTCATGTTCGTGCTCAACTCGGTAAAGCCGGGTGAAACGGTGAAGGCTGTGGTCCTGCGCGGCGGACAGGAGGTGACCCTGGAGGCCACCTTCCAGGAGGGACGCCGGTCCCGGTGACCCCCCTCCCGGCGCCGCCTCGCGGCCGCGGTGAGTCCCCCTGGGTCAGGGCGGAAGGCGGGCGAGGATCTCCCGGTACCTGGGCGAGTCCCGGAGCAGGTCCAGGTCGGGATCGTGCTCGATCCAGGGACGGAACCCCCGCCCGGTGCCCACCGCGCGGTCCAGGAGGTCCAGCGCCTTCTCTTTGTCGCCCGCGCGGGAGAAGCCGCAGGCGCCGTTGTAGAGCACGGCGAAGTCGTGCGGCCGCATGACGATGGCTTCCTCCAGCCGTTCCATCCCCTTCTGCCGTTCGCCCAGTTGAATCAGCGTGCTGCCCGACATGTAGAGGGCGCGCACGTCGACGGGGTTGTTGGCCAGGACCCGGTCCGCCGCCTCCACCGAGCGCCGGCCCGCGTCCCGGGCCTTCTCCGGCTGGCCCAGCCTCTCGTACTGCATGGGCAGGAGCGTGAGCGCGTCGTAGTCGTCAGGGTTCAGCCGGGCGGACTCCTCGAACGCCCGGGCGGAGTCCGCGTAGCGCTGAACCGAGTAGAGGAAGCGCCCGTAGAAGTACCAAGCGTCCCGCAGCCCCGGGCTGAGCGCCGTGGCCTGCCGGAAGCTCGCGTCCGCCTCCTGGTTGCGCTCCAGCATGGCGAGGACGTTTCCCTTGGAGACGTGGGCCTCGGCCAGGTCCGGATCGAGCCGCAGCGCCGCCTCGCTCGCGTCCAGCGCTTCTGCCCTGAGCGCGGCCTGCTGGTCCTTGGGGACCAGGAGCCACTGGACCAGGGCCATGTCCGCGTCCGCCAGCCCGGCCCGGGGGAGGGCGAATCCAGGGTCCAGTGCGATGGCGCGCTTGAAGAGCTGCCGGGCCAGCTCGTGGTTCTCCAGCCCCTGCGAGCGGGTGTATTGCCTTCCCCGCAGGTACATCTCGGAGGCCTGCGGATTGGTGGTGTCGGAGCGGCGCAGCCGGCCGGCCTCGTCGGAGGAGATCCGCAGCCGCAGCGCCGCCACCACTGCCCGGGCGATCTCCTCCTGGATGGCGAAGGCGTCCGGGACCCCGCGGTCGAACCGGTCGGACCACAGCTCGTACCCCTCGCTGCTCACCAGCCGCGCGCTCACACGCAGCCGCTCCCCGTCCTTGCGCACGCTGCCCTCGAGGAGGTTGGAGACTCCCAGGGCCTGGGTCATCACCCGCACGTCCGCCGGCTTCCCCTTGAACTGGAACGACGAGCTGCGCGCCGCCACCCGCAGCCCGTTGACCGTGCAGAGCGCGTCGATGATCTCCTCGGCGATGCCGTCGCACATCCAGTCCTGGTCCTTCGCCGGGCTGAGGTCCGCGAAGGGCAGCACGGCGATGCTGGCCAGCCGGTCCTTCGCTTCCGAGGAGCGGTGCGTCTTCCAGAAGTACCAGCCCACCCCGGGCGCTCCCAGGGCGATGCCGGCCGCCACCAGGACCAGCAGCAGCCGCGCGCTGGGCGCGGGCCCGGTGCGCTCGATCCGCCCGCCCTTCACGTCCAGGGCCCAGGCCAGCACCAGGGTGAAGGGAAACCCGATCCCCAGCGCGACCACCGTGGTGGAGAGCACCCAGTCGGGGAGGTTGAGCCCGTGCATCACGGGCTCGATCACCTGGAGCACCGCGAAGGAGACGATTCCGTACCCGATCAGCGTCCGGAAGACCCGGCGCCTCTTCATCTCCTCGAACCAGGACTCTCCGCCCACGCGCCGATACTAGGACGCATTTCCCCGCGCGGACAGCCGATCCGGGCCCCGGCCGGCGGCCGCTGGAAGCGGCCGGCACGCCGCCCCCGTTCAGGGGCCCGGCTTGCCCTGCTTCAGCTCGAGCACGTACCACGCGAGCGCCCAGCGCTCCTCGTCGGACAAGTTGGTGAACTTCACCATCGCCGTCCCGGGGACGCCCTTGCCCAGCGTCTCGAAGATCTGCCCCACGGCCGCGCCCTGCTTGAACCGCTCGGTGGCAAAGTTCCGCGGCTTGGGATTGAGCGTCGGCGCCACCGATCCGTCTCCCGCCCCCCGCTCGCCGTGGCAGGCGACGCAGAAGATGGCATAGGTCGCCTTGCCCCGCTGGAGCAGCGCAGCCGAGCGTTTCGGAGGCGTGCCCTCCCCCCCGAGGGCCGCGGCCCCGCCCAGGATCCACCCCAGGATCGCGATCCGGCGCCGGATCCCCCCGGCGCCTCCGCCCGCCGCTCGCAGCCAGCTCCCGCCGATCACTTGCGGGGCGCCGATCCCGGAGGGGGAGGGGAGAGCACCGGCCGGAGCGGGGGCAGATCGGGCGTCCAGTACCGCGCGAGATAAGCGACCATCGCCTTCGCCTCCTCGTCGCTCGCCGGCGACCCGAACTTGCGCATCTTCTCCACCGTCGCCTGCCACTGCTTCTCGGTGAGCCGCTGCATGGTCACGTACTCGCCGCTATGGCAGAGGAGACATTTCGCCTGGACCAACGTCCGCGCCGGGTCGTCGGGAAGCTGGCCCTCGACCAGCGCCTGGGCGCTCTCTTTCGCAGGGGCCGCGGTCTCCGCCGCCAGCGCCGCCAAGGCGGGCGCGAGAAGGAGGGCGAGGCGCGCGAGGTCGCGAATCATGTCCGCACCTCCACCCGCACGCGATCGATGCCGTTGTTGAGGTACCCCCCCGGATTCCAGACGCCCACTTCCGGCTGCGATGCGCCGGCGGCGTCCGTGGCCCGGCAGGCGATCTCGTAGCTGCCCGCCTCCGCCTTCCAGGGGAAGCGGAAGACGCGGAAGCCATACGGCGTGGCCGGTCCGTCCAGCGCCGCCGCCGTCCAGCTCTTCCCGCCGTCGAAGCTCATCTCCACCCGGTCGATGCCCGCCTCCCCGGAGAAGGCCACTCCCACCAGCTGGTGCGTGCCGGGGCGGAGCCGGTCGCCGTCGCTCAGCGACCCGAGCACCGACTTCACGTTCACCTTGGTCATCGGCTTCATCTGGTCCGCCGGGATGGGCGCTCCAGGAGCCCCGGGAGTCAGGGGATAGCGGTACCCGGGGTTGTAGTAGAAGGCCTTGGGCTCGTCGGCGCGAACCTCGACGTCGGACAGGTAGCGGACCCAGTCGTCGCCCACCCAGCCCGGCACCACCAGCCGCGCGGGCGCGCCGCGGTCGGGAAGGAGCGGCTTTCCGTTCATCTTCAGCGCCACCAGGGTATCCGCGTGCCGCGCCTTCGCCATGGGGATGGCGCGGATGAACTGGGGAGTGGTGTCCATCGTGGGCCGCTCCGCGCCCTGGTACTGGAGGAAGGCCGCGTCCTCCTTCGGCCTGGCCAGCGCCAGCAGGTCCTGGAGCCGCACGCCGGTCCACTCCGCATTCCCCATCGCCCCGAACTGCCACTGGACGCCGGGGACCTGCGGCCGGAAGAGCCCGCGCCCGTTCCCCGCGCACTGGAGCACCGCCTCCACCGTGACCTGCGGCATGCGCTGCAGGTCCGGGAGCGAGAGCGTGAGCGGCTTCTCCACCAGCCCGTGCAGGTTCAGCCGCCAGCGGGCCACGTCGACCTTGGGGATGTCGAAGTGGTTGCGCAGGTAGAAGCGATCGACCGGCGTGATCCGGGTGGTGAAGGTGGAGCGGACCGACTCGTAGTTCATCGGCCGCTCGCTACGCCGGATCAGATGCGCTTTCCCCGAGGCGCGGGCCAGGGATGGCGTGCACAACCACCAGCCGGCGGTTGCCAGCGAGGACTGGAGAAACCGCCTGCGGTCCAGGGTCATGGGCGACCTCCGTGGGGCGGAGCGAGGGGCTCGATACCCGGTCAATAGCCCGACCGCGCGGCGGGAATCAATCCCGTCCCGGCCTCAGGCCAGGAGCCGGCCCGTCCGCCCCAGCACCGCCGCCACGAAGCGCGACTTCACCTGCTCGCTCGCCAGCGCCCGCTGGGCCGCGGGGAGCCGGGTCAGCGCCTTGAGCAGGTGGTTCAGCGCCCGGTGCCCGCGGCTCTCGCCCTCGTCGAAGAGAAGGTCGGCCAGCTTCCCCCGCTCCAGGGCGATGCGCACCGCTTTCTCCACCGCGTTGGCCGGGACGAACGGCTGCTCCTTCCGCCGCTCCATCCGCATCGCCTCCTTGTTGCAGGCGTCGGCGCAGACCCCGCAGCCGATGCAGGCCTCGAGGTCGACGCGGGGCCGCAGGTCGTTCTTCTTCCCCGGCTTCGCCGGCCGGCTGGGGACCATGGCGATGGCGGCGATGGGGCAGGCCCGGGCGCAGCGCGAGCAGCCCACGCAGCGCTCCGGGTGGTTGCGGGCCACGAACCCGCTGGGATTCACTCCCCGCAGCCCGTACTGGTTGATGGACTGGAGCTGGCCGCAGCAGCAGCCGCAGCAGTTGCACAGGTAGGTGGGCCGGTCCCGCACGTTGTCCGCGATCTGCACCAGCCCGCGCTCCCGCGCCTCCTCGAGGATGGCCAGGGCCTGCTCCTTTTCGATGCGCTTGCCGAACCCCCTGCGGAGCACGAACTCGGCCCCTTCGTTCAGCGAGAGGCAGTTCTCCACCGGCGCGCCGCAGGAGGCGCCCAGGTGCTCCGCCTTGTGCCGGCAGTAGCAGAGCGAGACGGCGATCTCCTTCGCCTCCCCGATCAGCCGGGTGGCCCGCTCCCAGTCGAGCACGTCGGGCGCCGGCTCCTCGGACAGGGCGCTCTCGTGCACCACCGCGCGCCCGATCACCGTCTTGTGGCCGAAAACGCCCCGCGCGAAGGACTCGTCCCCGTGCAGGTAGGCCTCGAGCGCCTCGGCCATCCGCTTCTTCGGGATGGAGTCGTGGGCGCGCATCATGGAGAACTCGAAGAACCCCACCACCGGCGGCGAGAGCAGCCAGGTGGTCTTCCCCGTGCGCTTGCTCACCAGGTCCATCACCAGGCCCTTGTCGGCCATCGCCTCCAGCCGCGGCTTCAGGACTTCGGGGCTGAGGCCGGTGCGGGCAGCGATGCGCTCCAGGCTGGAGGGCAGCACCGGCAGGCGGGAGGCGAGGGACGCGTCCTCCGGAGTGAAGAGGATCTCCAGGATCTCCTTCCACCCCGCCCAGGCGGCCTCGCCGGACGGCTCGGGAAAGGGCGCGGTCCCCGCGTCCAGCCGGTGCACCAGCTCCCGGTACTCCTGCTTGAGATGGCCGAGGTGACCCATCGCGCGCCTTTCCCCGGGTGGGCGCAGCGTAGCGGGCGGCGGCCGCGCGCGGGCGCGGCGATTTGCCTCGGGCCCGTTCGCGCCACCCGCGGATCGGACATTGCATGCAAGGCGCGCATGCCCTCGATCCGCCCGCCGGGCGCATCGCGCCGGCAGTACATCCTCCGCCAGCGCGAAGAATGCGGCCGCCGCTCCCTCGCCGTCCTCCCCATCCACTACCCGAAGGAGATCCTCACCGCCCTCGACATCCTGGCGGTCGAGCTCTGGGGACCGCCCGGCCCTCCCCGGGGAGACGCCGCCGGCCGGCTGCAGACCTACGTCTGCGCGGTGGTGCGCAACGCGCTCGCCTTCCTCGACTCCGGCGGCGCCGACGCGGTGGACGGGGTCCTCTTCCCCCACACCTGCGATTCCCTGCAGGGCCTGGCCACGCTGGCGCCGGACTTCGGGGGCTGGGGGAAGAAGGCCTTCGTCTTCCAGCACTGCCGCGGCGCGGACCGTCCCAGCGCCCGCGCCTTCCAGAAGGCGGAGCTGCGCTCCCTGGCCGCCGGGCTCGAGAGCTGGACGGACCGCGAGCTGACGGCCGGCCGCCTCAACTGGGCGCTGCGCCTGCACGAGGAGATCGACGCCTGCCGCGCCGCCCTGCTCGACGGCCGCGACCGCTTGCCTCTGGGCGACCGCGAGCTGTACGCCCTCCTCCGCCGCGGCGAATGGCTCTGGCCGGAGGACCACCTGGCGGAGCTGCGCCAGGCGGAGGGCCGGCTTGCCGCGTGCCCGGTGCAGGGCGGCCTGCCCATCCTCGTCACGGGGTACGTGCCGGAGCCCGCGGCGCTGCTCGACGCCCTGAACCAGGCGGGCCTCTACCTGGGCGCAGACGACTACGCCGCCGTCGGGCGCCGGGTGGCGCGCGGGTCCGCCGGGGCGAACGCGGATCCCTGGGACCGGGTGCTCGACCGTTCGTTCTCCCACCCTCCCTGCCCCACGCAGGGGAGCGACCAGGGCTTTCGCCTGCGCTATCTCGACTCCCTGGCAAGAGCGGCCGGGGCCCGGGGCGTGCTCGTGCACGTGCAGAAGTTCTGCGAGCCGGAGCTGTTCGACGTGCCGGCCATCCGCGCCGCCTTCGCCCCGCGCCTTCCCTTGCTGGTGCTGGAAGGAGAGCTGGAGCTGGAGCTGCCGGCGCAGGCGGCGACCCGGCTGGAGGCTTTCGCCGAGATGCTGCACGCGCGAGGGAGGGCCGCATGATCCTCCGCCGCATCGAGTACGAGATGGCTTCCCGGGCGGGTCCCTTCCTCCTCCGCCTGGAGGAGTGGCAGAAGGCGCGCGCCCGGGGCAGGGGCAAGGGCTCCAAGGGGCCCTTCGGCCCGCCGCTGCAGAGCACCCGCAAGCTCAAGGAACTGATGAGCCTGCACTACCTGCAAGGCCGCTATGCCGACGGGGCGGTGCCGGTCGCCTGGGTGACCAGCGGATTTCCCGTGGAACTGCTTCGCCCCCTGGGATTCCACACCTTGTACCCCGAGAACCACGCCGCCATGTGCGGCGTG
The DNA here is from genome assembly GCA_035498355.1 of Myxococcales bacterium. Lineage (GTDB taxonomy): Bacteria > Myxococcota > Myxococcia > Myxococcales > 40CM-4-68-19 > 40CM-4-68-19. The sequence goes on from DATKAG010000126.1 coordinate 9,211, forward strand.
CAGCGCCTCGTCCCCGATCTCTCCGACGCGGTGGAGAAGGACGGCTACTCGCGGGACCTCTGCAGCTACGCGCGTACCGACCTGGGCTGCGTGGCCACCGGCCGGACTCCCGTCGGGAGACTGCCCCGCCCGGACCTGCTCGCCTGCTGCACCAACATCTGCCAGACGGTCCTCTACTGGTACAAGGCGCTCGCCCGTCACTTCCAGGTCCCGCTGGTGCTGATCGACACGCCCTTCGTCTACGGGGAGGCGAAGGCCCACCACCTGCAGTACGTCCGCGACCAGCTGGAAGAGGTGATCCGCGCCGCCGAGAAGATCGCCGGCCGCCGCCTCGATCGGGCGGAGCTGCAGGAGGTCACCCGCCGCTCCAAGGAGGGCGCGCGCCTCTGGGGCGAATGCCTGGCCACCAGTCGCAGCCGCCCCGCGCCCTGGACGGGCTTCGACGGGTTCTTCCACATGGCCCCCATCGTCGCCCTGCGCGGGAGCGAGGAGTGCAACGCCTACTACCGCATGCTCCTCGACGAGCTGCGGGAGCGCGTGCGGCGCGGGATCGGCGGCATCCGCGAGGAGCGGCACCGGCTGCTCTGGGACAACCTGCCCATGTGGTTCGCCGTCCGCGAGCTTTCCACCCTGCTCGCCGGGCGCGGCTTCAACTTCGCCTGCACCAGCTACACCAACGCCTGGGCGGAGGCGGGAATCCGCGTCGATCCCAAGGACCCGCTGGGCTCGGCGGCCCTCTCCTACACGCACATCATCCTCAACCAGGACCTGAACAACCGCCTGTCCATCCTCCGGCGCCTGGCGAAGGACTACTCCTGCGACGGTGCCGTGCTCCACAGCGACCGCTCCTGCAAGCCCTACTCGATCGGCCAGGTGGACCTGAAGGAACGGCTCTCCGCCGGGCTGGGCATCCGCGTGCTCCTCCTGGAGGCGGACCACAACGACCCCCGGGCCTGGGCGGCCGAGGCCGGCGAGAACCGGCTCACCGCTTTCATGGAGGCCTTCGCGTGAGCGCCCGGGCCGCCGCCATCGGGATCGACGCGGGGAGCACCACCTGCAAGGCGGTGGCCGTGGACGCCCAGGGGAGCATCATCGCCCGGCGGCTGGAGCCCGCCAGCCCCCGCATCGACCAGCAGGCGGAGCGCATGCTGCTCGATCTGCGCCGGGAAGTGGGCGGCGATCCGCCGCTGGGCGCGACCGGGTACGGCCGCAAGCGCGTCCCCGGCGGCCGGCCGGTGACCGAGATCTCCTGCCACGCGCGCGGCGCCTTTGCCCTCGCCGGCCGCCCCGGGCTGCTCGTCGACATGGGCGGCCAGGACACCAAGGCCATCGTGATCGGCGGCGGCGGCGAGGTGCTCGACTTCGCCATGAACGACAAGTGCGCCGCCGGCACCGGCCGCTTCCTGGAGGTCATCCTCGCCCGCCTGGAGGTGCCCTTCGATCAGGTGTCCCAGCTGATCGCGCAAGCGACCCGCGCCGTGCCCGTCTCCAGCACCTGCACGGTCTTCGCGGAGAGCGAGGTGATCTCGCTGCTGGCAGGCGGGGAGCCCCTGCCGGGAATCGTCAAGGGCCTGCACGCCTCTCTCGCCTCCCGGGTGGCGGCGATGGCGCGCCGTTCCGGGAAGGGAGAAGTCTTCATGAGCGGCGGGGTGGCGCTCAACGCGGGAATGGTGGACTCGCTCTCCCAGGCGCTGGGCCGGAGCATCCGCGTTCTTCCCGAGCCGCAGCTCGTGGGAGCGCTGGGGGCGGCCCTCTCCGTGCTCAAGGGGCAGGGAACCGCCTGAGCGGGAAGGCGCGCAAACCATTCGGATCGCCCGGCGCTGGACGAAGGCCGTGCGCGCCCCCACTTGACGCCGGGAACGTCCCCGGTACCTGATCGTCCCCGGGGGGCGGCCGGTGCCCGACAGCATCTACGAGCTGCTGCAGCACGCGTTGCAGGCCTCGGGCGGGGGCGACACCACCTCCTTCGGCGTCGACGTCGCCATCGTCACCAACACCCAGGATCCCGACAAGCTGGGGAGGGTGAAAGTCTGCTTCCCCCGCCTCCCCGGCAAGCCGGAAGGCGACTGGGCCCGGGTGGCCCAGCCCTCCGCGGGAAGCGGGCGGGGCTTCTACTGGATCCCCCAGGTGGGCGACGAGGTGCTGGTGGCGTTCGAGCGGGGCCAGACCAATCGCCCCTTCGTGATCGGCAGCCTGTGGAACGGCCAGGACCAGCCTCCGGACGGGGCGTACAGCGACGACAACTCCATCCGGATGATCCAGACCCGCTCCGGCCACCAGATCGTCCTCTCCGACAAGAGCGGGGAGGAGCAGATCGTCATCTCCGACAAGACGGGGAAGCGGGTCGTCACCTTCGACGTCAAGGCGAAGAAGTTCCTCATCGAGGCTTCCGAAGGCGACGTGGAGATCGCTGCGAAGAAGAAGCTCGTGCTCCAGTGCGAGGACCTGGAGATCAAGGCCAGCAAGTCGGGCAAGCTGCAGGCCCAGTCGATCGACCTGGAGGTGAGCGCGAAGGCCCAGATCAAGGCCAGCTCGACCATGGAGC
>DATKAG010000127.1:0-8887 GCA_035498355.1 Myxococcales bacterium
TCTGGATCGACCGCTGGCGGGTGCGGGGCTACGCGGAAGTAGCCGGCGCCTTCTACCTGAAGCCCCTGCGCGAGGTGTTGGTGGCCCCGGGCGTGCTCTCGTTGAGGGGAGCGTCGGTCGATGAGGCCGGCGTCCCGGTGGCGGAAGCGATCGAGGGAACGCTGCGCGCCTCCATCGGCGCTTTCGACCCCCGGGGGATCACGCAGGAGCGCCTCTTCCGCACGGTGGGGGCGGAGGTGGATCTGCGCGGGCGGGTCGCCGGCCTGGAGGTCCTGGGGGGAAGCGGCGGCAGTGGCCCGGCCCTCCTGCAGGCTCACATCGAGCGGGGGCGGATCGAGCGGGCGAACGTCTCCGCCGACCTGCGCGCGCCCGGCTTCCGCGGTCTGGAAGCGGCCGCGCTCCGCCTGCGCGCTTCCGTCGCCGGAAAAGCCGAGGCGCGCCTGGAGGTGGATGCGCCGCGCTTTCCCGCGGGCACGGTCCGGGCCGGGCGGGCGCGACTCGAGCTGAGAGGAGACCCGCCGGACCTGGGCCGCCTGAGGCCGCCGCGCTCCGCTTCCTTCGACCTGGGCGGAGGGCGCATCGCCGACGCGCGCCTCCTCGGCCGCCGCCTCCTGCGCTCCGGCCGCGTCCGCGGCGGCACCGGCTCGTTCGCCGCCCACCTGGAGGGCCCGCCGCGGCAACTGCGTGGGACGGTCCATGTGTCGCTCCAGGACCTGCGGGTGGCGGCGCGCGGGGTGATGGTGCAGGGCGACGCGCGGGTGGACGCGCGCCTCGCGGATTTCGATCCCCTGCGCGGCGGCGATCTCTCCGGAACCGGGATCTCGGTCTCCCAGGGCCGCCTGGTCCCGGACATGGAGATCGGTCCGGGGTGGTGGGGCGTGGCCACCCTCCGCCGCGCCCGCGTCCGCCTCGATCGGCCCCGGCTGGACGCCGAGGTGGAGGCGAGCTGCCGCGACGCTCGGCCCATCGTCGGGGTGTACGCGCACCTCGAGGACCTGCCGGGGTTCCTCAACAGCCTCTTCGGCATGGACGGGCTCTCCGTGCACGGCACGGCGCACCTTGGCCGGGGCTGGCTCTCCTTGCCCGAGGTGAGCGCCGAGGGCAACGGCGCCTCGGTGCGCGCCACCCTGCGGGAGGACGGGCAGGGGGAGACGGGGGCCGCGCTGCTCACGGTCCACGGCATCTCCTTCGCCCTGGACCTCGACGGCGGGGGAAGCAGCCTGCACCTCTTCGGCCCCGGGGACTTCTTCGCCGGCCGCCAGCGGGAGGTGAAGGCGATGCCCATGGGCCGGCGCGCGCCCCTGTTCCGCCGCTGATAGTCTCCGCCGCATGAGCCCTCTCCTCCTCGCCGCCGCCCTGCTCGCGGCCGCCCCCGCGGAACTGGTCCCGCCCGCCCCGCCGCCCGCGGCCGCCAGCGGCGCTTCCGGCTCCATCGATCCGCAGGCCGCCACCCGGGCTTACCTGGACCAGCTTCCCGCCGGACAGCGCGCGCGCTCCGACGCCTACTTCGAAGGAGGCTACTGGCTCTCGCTCTGGGGGTTCCTCTGGGCAGCGGGCGTGTTCCTGCTGCTCTTGCACACCGGCTTCTCCGCCCGGATGCGCGACCGGGCGGAGCGGATCAGCAAGGTCTACGTCCTGCAGGCGGCGCTCTACCTGGTCCAGTTCCTCGTCGTCTTCACCGTCCTCACCTTCCCCCTCTCCCTCTACCAGGACTACTTCCGGGAGCATCAGTACGGGCTCTCCAACTTGACCTTCGGCGCATGGCTGGGCGAGCAGGCGAAAGGGTTCGCCGTCTCGCTGGTGCTGCTCGGCCTGGGGGTGATGCTCCTCTACGCCATCGTGCGGCGCCTCACCCGCACCTGGTGGATCTGGGGGGCGGTGGCGTCCGTGGCCCTGCTCGCCTTCGCTTCGGTGATCGCGCCGGTGCTCATCGTGCCGCTCTTCAACAGCCCCAGGCGGCTGCAGGACACCCGGGTGGTGGCGCCCATCCTCTCGCTCGCCCGGGCCAACGGCATCTCCACCGGCGAAGTGTGGGAGATCGACGCCAGCAAGCAGTCGAAGCGGATGAGCGCCAATGTCAGCGGCCTCTTCGGCACGGAGCGGATCACGCTGAACGACAACCTGCTCAACCGGGGCTCGCTGCCGGAGATCGAGGCGGTGATGGGGCACGAGATGGGCCACTACGTGCTCAACCACGTCTACAAGGGGCTGATGGAGTTCGGCATCCTCCTGGTGGCCGCCTTCGCGCTGGTGGCCTGGCTCTTCGAGGGACTGCGCCGGCGCTACCAGGGCCGCTGGAAGGTGCGGGACGTCGCCGACCCGGCCGGCCTGCCGCTGGCGGCGCTGCTCTTCGCCGCCTTCTTCTTCCTCCTCACCCCGGTGACCAATTCCATCATCCGCGTGCAGGAGTACGAGGCCGACCTCTTCGGCCTGAACGCCGCCCGGCAGCCCGACGGCTTCGCCCAGACCGCGCTGAAGCTCTCGGAGTACCGCAAGCTCGAGCCCGGCCCTTTGGAGGAGGTGATCTTCTACGACCACCCCAGCGGCCGCACCCGCATCTTCGCCGCCATGCGCTGGAAGGCGGAGCACCCGGAGTCCTGGGGATCCAGGCCGGCGGTGCAGTAGAACAGACTGCGAGGGACCTCCGGCTCGATCTCTGCCCGATTCAATCCGCGCCCGGTGAGCCGGCGCCGCGGCGCTCGATCGATTCGGGCAGAGATCGATCCCGGCGGCTCAGGCGCCGAGGAAGGCCGCCTTCACCTGGTCGTTGGAGAGGAGCTCCGCGCCGGTGCCGGAGAGGGCGATCTTGCCGATCTCCAGCACATACCCGCGGGCGGCGATGCGCAGGGACTGGAAGACGTTCTGCTCCACCAGGAGGACCGAGGTTCCCTGCGAGTTGATCTGGGCGATGGTGTCGAAGATGGTCCGCACCAGCAGCGGCGAAAGCCCCAGCGACGGCTCGTCGAGCACCAGCAGGCGCGGCTTCGCCATCAGGCCCCGGGCGATGGCCAGCATCTGCTGCTCGCCGCCGGAGAGCGTTCCCGCCAGCTGGGCGATGCGCTCCTTGAGGCGGGGGAAGAGGACCAGGCCGCGCTCCAGGTTCCGCTCCCGCTCGGCGCGCGCGCTCTTGATGTAGCTGCCCATCCGCAAGTTCTCCCCCACCGTCATCTCGGGGAAGACCCGCCGTCCTTCGGGCACCTGCACCACCCCCAGCTCCACCACCTGGTGGGAGGAGAGCCGGGTCAGGTCGTGCCCGTCGAAGACGATGCTCCCGGCCCGGGGGCGCAACAGGCGGGAGATGTTGCGCAGGGTGGTGCTCTTGCCCGCGCCGTTGCTGCCCACCAGGGTGACGATCTCGCCCGCGTTCACCGAGAGCGACACGCCGCGCAGCACCTGCACGTCGCCGTAGGCGAAGTCCAGGTCGCGAACCTCCAGCAGCGGGGTCATGCCTTGGCCCCTCCGCTGTCTCCCAGGTAGGCGGTCATCACCCGCGGGTCGTTGACGATCTGCTGCGGGCTGCCCTCCGCCAGCTTCTCCCCCGAGTTGAGCACCACGATCCGGTCGCAGGTGCGGACGATGGCCTTCATGTCGTGCTCGATCACCACCTGGGTGAGGCCCCGCTTCTTCACCGCCAGGATGAGGTCGATGATCTCCTCGCTCTCCCGCGCGTTCAGCCCGCCCATCACCTCGTCGAGGAGGATCATCCTGGGCCGGGTGGCCAGCACCCGGGCCAGCTCCAGCTTCTTGCGCTCGCCGATGGGCAGCCCGCCGGCCAGCGCCGGGGCCCGCTTCTCCAGCCCCACCACCCGCAACTGCTCGAGCGCGATCTTTTTCGCCTCCGCCACCGAGGAGGTGCGGCAGAGAGCGCCCACCACCGCGTTGTCCAGCACGGTGAGCTTGGCCAGCGGCCGCACCTTCTGCCAGGTGCGGACCATCCCCAGCTTGCACACCTGGTCGGGGGAGAGGCCGTTGATCCGCTTCCCCTCGAAGAAGACGTCGCCGCGGGAAGGCGGGTAGAAGCCGGTGATGCAGTTGAAGAGGGTGGTCTTGCCCGCCCCGTTGGGGCCGATCAGCCCGAGGACGATGCCGCTCTCCACCGAGAAGCTGACGTCCTGGTTGGCCTTCACGCCCCCGAAGAACTTGCTCACGCTGCGCACTTCCAGAAGCGCGCTCATTCCACGGCCGCCTTCCTCCGCAGCCGCTGGGAGATGAAGCCGAGGAAGCCGTCGGGCATGACGAGGATCACCACGATCACCAGGATGCCGTACACGAGCAGGTGTGCCTGGGCGATGGTGGTGCGCAGGCCCTCGGAGATGAGCACCAGCACCACCGCTCCCAGCACCGGCCCGGCCACCGTGCCGATCCCCCCGATGATGGCGGTGAGGACCATCTGGATGGAGACGTCGATCCCGAAAACCTGCTGGGGCTCGATGAACCCCACGTAGAAGGCGGCGAAGCTCCCCACCAGCGCGGTGCAGGCCGCGGAGATGGCCAGGGCGGCGTTCTTGGAGAGGGTGGGGGGGATGCCCAGCGAGTGGGCCGCGTCCTGGTCCTCGCGGATGGCCTGCAGGTAGTAGCCCAGCTTGCTCCGCTTCACCGCGAAGTTCACCGCGATGCAGAAGAGGGCCATGGCCAGGCCCATGTAGAAGTAGGGGATCTTGCTGTTCCAGTCGGTGATCACCGCCCCGCCCAGCTTGAGCGGGGGCAGGTCGGGGGAGAGGATGCCCTCGGCGCCGTTGGTCAGGTCCTTGGTGTTGAGGGCGAGCAGGCGGATGATCTCCGCCACCGCGATGCTGGCCAGCACGAAGTAGGGGCCGCGCAGGCGAAAGGTGATGAAGCCCACCGCCAGCGCCGCCAGCACGCTCAGGGCCACCGCCACCCAGACGCCGAACCAGGGGGCGAGGTTGATCTTCTGCAGGAGGATGAAGGCGCCGTAGGCGCCGATCCCGTACCAGGCGGAGTGGCCCACCGAGTACTGCCCGGCGAACCCGCCCACCACGTTCCAGCTCTCCCCCAGGGCGATGCCGATGAAGAGGAGGATGAAGATGTGCAGGGCGTAGGGGCTCTCCACCCAGAGGGGGATCAGGGCCAGGACCACCACGGCCATCGCCAGGGGGATGAGCGTCTTCACATGCGGCTCTTTCCCAAGAGGCCGGAGGGCTTGAGCAGGAGCACGAGGAGGAAGATGGCGTAGACGCACAGGTCCTTCCAGCCCGACCCGATGTACGTCCCGGAGAGCGACTCGGCCACGCCGATCAGCACCCCGCCCAGGGTGGCGCCGATGATGCTGCCCATCCCGCCCAGCACCACCACCACGAAGGCCTTGAGGGTGAAGGCGCTGCCCACCTGCGGGTAGATGTAATAGGTGGGCGCCACCAGGGCGCCCGCCGCGCCGGCCAGCGCCGCGCCCAGGCCGAAGGCCAGGACGCCCATGTGCCGCACGTTCACCCCCATGAGCTGGGCGGCGTCGCGATCCTGGGCGGTGGCGCGGATGGCGTGGCCCACGTCGGTCTTCACCAAGAACCAGTAGAGGGCGGCGGTGATCGCTGCCGTGATCAGGAAGCAGTAGAGCAGCGGGGTGGAGAGGCGGATGCCCCCCAGCCCCACGCTGGAGGAGGAGTAGGAAGTGGAGAGGATGCGGTAGTCGCTGGTGAAGGCGAGCATGGCCAGGTTGGAGAGCACCAGCCCGATGCCGATGGTGAGGAGGATCTGGTTCTGGGGGAGCGCGTCCAGCACCCGGTTGATCAGCGTGCGCTGGAGCAGGGCGCCGAGGAGGAAGAGCGCCGGCATGGTGACGACCACCGAGAGGAAGGGATCGACGCCCAAGAGGACGAAGACCCAGAAGGTGCAGTACATCCCCACCATCACCAGCTCGCCCTGGGCGAAGTTGATCACCCGCATCACGCCGAAGATCAAGGTGAGGCCGACGCCGATCAGCGCGTAGACGCCGCCGATCAGCACGCCGCTGAGGACGGACTGCAGCAGGACGGCCATTCAGGGCTCCCGGCCGAGGCGGGCGATCACGTCCCCGGCTTCCCGGAGGATCCGCTCGACCAGCCCAGCGGCGGGAAGCTCCCGCCCGAGCGCCGCGGCCTGTCCCGCCCAGAGCGAGAGCAGCCCCGCGTTCGACGCCTTTGCCGCCGCGGTGCGGATCTCCCGGGTGAGCGCATTCTGGGCGGCGTACGGCGCGAGAGGCGCGCCGGCCATCTCCTTGGTGAATCGGTTGGCCAGCCCCCGGGCGGGGCGTCCGGAGAAGGCGCGGGTGATCACCGTGGCGTCGTCGCGCGCCTCGGCCAGCGCGGCGCGGTACGGCCGGCTGGTGCCCGCCTCGGGGCAGCGGAGGAAGGCGGTTCCCAGGGAGACGGCGCTGGCCCCCAGCGCCAGGGCGGCGGCGAATCCGCGCCCGTCCATGATCCCGCCGGCGGCCACCACCGGCACCTTCACCGCGTCCACCACCTGGGGAACGAGGGCCAGGGTGCCGATCAAGGGAGGCTCTTCCTCCCGGTCGAAGGTTCCCCGGTGCCCGCCCGCCTCGCTCCCTTGGGCGCAGATGGCGTCCACGCCCGCCTCCTCCAGGGCGCGCGCCTCGGCGACGCTGGTGGCGGTGCCCAGGGTGGCGATGCCCTGCTTGCGGCAGGCGTCGAGCATCTGCGGCGGAGGAATCCCGAAGGTGAAGCTGAAGACGGGGACCCGCTCCTCGAGCAGGACGGGGAAGGCGTCGGCGAGCCGGACTGCAGCCGCGGGCGGAGGCGGCGGACCCAGACCCAGCTCCCGGCGGTAGCGCTCCAGGGCCTTGCGCGCGGGCTCGAGCGCGCGCTCGTCCAGCGGGGCGCCGTCGTCGACGAAGAGGTTGATGGCAAAAGGGCTCGAGGTGAGGGCCCGGATGGCGCGGATCTCCTCGCGCAGCCGGGCGGGCGGAAGATAGGCGGCCCCGTACGAGCCCAGCCCGCCCGCGCCGCTCACCGCCGCGCAGAGGGCAGGCGTGGAGGGACCGCCTGCCATGGGCGCAAGCACCAGCGGATGCTGGATGCGCATCCGCCCGGTGAAGGCCGCAAACCCCATCGCCTGCGCCTAGAACGTCTCGTCCCTGATCCTCACGTGCTTGGGCTCGCGGATGAAGAGCAAGCCGATCACCACCGTCATGATCGACACGATGATCGGGTACCAGAGACCCGAGTAGATATTGCCCTGCTTGGCGACGATGGCTGTCGCCAGCAGGGGCAGCATGCCGCCGAACCAGCCGTTGCCGATGTGGTAGGGCAACGACATCGAGGTGTAGCGGATCTGGGTGGGGAACAGCTCCACCAGGAAGGCGGCGATGGGCCCGTACACCATGGTGACGTAGATGAGCATGATCACCAGGATGATCTCGGCCATCACCCAGTTCACCTGGTTGAGGTCGGCCTTTGCCGGGTAGCCGCTAGCGGTGAGGGCGGCGGTGTACTTGGCGTTGTCCCAGCCGCGCAGCTCGGTGTTGCCGATCTTCGTCACCACCGCCTCGCCCTCCATGGCCGCGTGCGACTCGAAGGAGAGGCCCGCCTTGCCCAAAAAGTCCTTGGCCCGGTCACAGGGGGTCTGTTTCGACCAGGGACCGATGAAGATGTGGAAGTTGCAGTCGCTGGCGTAGACGGCGATGGGGGTCTTCTCCTGGTACGCCTCCAGCGCCGGGTTGACGTAGTGGGTGAGCCCCTTGAAGAGCGGGATGTAGGTGATGGCGGCGATGGCGCAGCCGGCGAGGATGATCTTCAGCCGGCCGATCTTGTCGGAGAGGGCGCCGAACACCAGGAAGAACGGGGTGCCGATCACCAGCGAGAGGCCCACCAGCCAGTAGGTGCGGATGAATTCCAGCTTGAGGTAGATGAGGAGGAAGAAGAGCGCGTAGAACTGGCCCGTGTACCAGACCACGCCCTGGCCGGCGGTGGCGCCGAGCAGCGCCAGGGCCACGTACTTGTTGTTGGGGTACTTGAGGAAGCTGTCCCGCAAGGGCGACTTGGAACGCTTGCCGGCGCCCTTCATGCGCTGGAAGACGGGCGACTCCTGCAGCTTGAGACGGATGTAGATGGAGATCGCCAGCAGCGGGATGGAGATCCAGAAGGCGATGCGCCAGCCCCAGTTGGAGAAGGTGGCGGCGTCCATCCCCACCCGGCAGACGCCGATCACCACCAGGGCGAAGAGCATGCCCAGTGTCGCCGTGGTCTGGATCCAGGCCGTGGTGTAGCCGCGCTTGGTGTCGGCCGCGTGCTCGGCAACGTACGTGGCCGCCCCGCCGTACTCGCCGCCCAGCGCCAGGCCCTGCGCCAGGCGGAGGAGGACGAGGAGCAAGGGCGCCGCGAACCCGAGGACCTTGTAGCCGGGCAAGAAGCCGACCAGCACCGTCGAGAGACCCATCGTCACGATGGTGACGAGGAAGGTGTACTTGCGGCCCACCAGGTCGCCGATGCGCCCGAAGATCAGGGCCCCGAAAGGCCGCACCAGGAAGCCCGCGGCGTAGGCGCCGAACGCGCCCAGCAGCGCCGCTGTCTGGTTGCCGGGGGGGAAGAACACGCTGGCGAAAAACGGCGCCAGGATGGCGTAGAGATAGAAGTCGTACCATTCGAAGATGGTCCCGACCGACGAGGCGACGATGACCCGTCGTTCCGCCGCTGCGTCGATGGTGGTGTCGGTTGCGCCGACAGGCATTGCTTCGGTGGCCGAGCTCATGCCGTCCTCCTCTGGATTCAGCGTTGCAAACCGGGCCCTGGGGCCGAAAGGGGTTTTGCCGATGCTGCGAGAGAGGCTGTAAAAAAATCGTGGAGGGGTCACTTAGCACGAGGCCGCAAATGTTTTCAAATGCACGGTTTCGCGCGTTGGCGCACCGCGTCGACGATGGACTGTAAACCGCCTCAAG
>DATKAG010000128.1:0-2379 GCA_035498355.1 Myxococcales bacterium
CTGGCGATCGCCAAGATCACCGCGGACAAGAACAAGGTCTTCATCGACTCCGGCGCGGCCACCTCGGATCTGACCGGCAAGGCCTGCACCCCCAATACCGTCCACTGGACCTACGACACCTGGTCGCTCGCCAACGGGACCGGCAAGGAGGTGGTCAAGGCCGGCGGCGACACCTGGTTCTTCCTCGTCGCGGACTACGCCTTCGGCAAGGCGCTGGAGCGGGACACCTCCGCGGTGGTGACGGCGAACGGGGGAAAGGTCCTCGGCTCGGTGAGCCACCCCCTCAACGCCTCCGACTTCTCCTCGTTCCTCCTCCAGGCCCAGTCCTCGAAGGCGAAGATCATCGGACTGGCCAACGCAGGGGGTGACACGATCAACTCGATCAAGGCCGCCTCCGAGTTCGGCATCGTCCAGGGTGGGCAGAAGCTCGCCGGCCTCCTGGTCTTCATCACCGACGTCCACGCCCTCGGGCTGAAGGCCGCCAACGGCCTGCAGCTGACCTCCGCGTTCTACTGGGACCGGGACGACAAGACCCGGGCGTGGTCGAAGAAGTTCGCCGCCCGCTTCAACGGCCGGGAGCCCAGCATGGTCCAGGCGGGGGTGTACGCCGGGGTGCTGCACTACCTGAAGGCGGTGCAGGCCCTGAAGTCGAAGGACGACGGCAAGGCGGTGGTGGCGAAGATGAAGGCCCTTCCCACCGACGATCCGGCCTTCGGAAAGGGCACCATCCGCGCCGACGGGCGGAAGATCCACCCCATGTACCTCTACGAGGTGAAGAAGCCCGCCGAGTCCAAGGGTCCGTGGGACTACTACAAGCAGATCAAGGAGATTCCCGCCGACCAGGCCTTTCGCCCGCTCGACAAGGGCGAGTGCCCGCTGGTCACCGCCGCCAAGAAGTGAGGCGCTCCCCGCCAGGCCGATGACGACCGTCTTCGGAATCCCCATCCAGGCGCTGTTCAGCCAGCTCCTGGTGGGGCTGATCAACGGCTCGTTCTACGCGCTGCTCAGCCTCGGGCTGGCGATCATCTTCGGGCTGCTCAACGTCATCAACTTCTGCCACGGCGCTCTGTACATGCTGGGGGCGCTGCTGGCCTGGCTCATGCTCGAGCACGCCGGCATCGGCTACTGGCCGGCGCTGATCCTCTCCCCCCTGGCGGTGGGACTGTTCGGGGCCCTCATCGAGCGCACGATGCTGAAGCGCCTGAGGGGGCTGGACCCGCTCTACGGTCTGCTCCTGACCTTCGGTCTGGCGCTGGTGATCCAGGGAGTCGCCCGGAACTACTTCGGGGTCTCCGGCGAGCCGTACGACATCCCGCCCCAGCTGACCGGGGGCAAGAACCTGGGGTTCATGTACCTGCCCAACTACCGGGGCTGGGTGATCCTGGTCTCGGTGCTGCTCTGCACCCTGACCTGGTTCGTCACCGAGCGCACCCGGCTGGGGTCCTACCTGCGGGCCGCGACGGAGAACCCGCTGCTGGTCCAGGCCTTCGGGATCAACGTCCCCCGGCTGATCACCATCACCTACGGGCTCGGCGTGGCGCTGGCCGCGTTCGCCGGGGTGATGGCGGCTCCCATCTACCGGGTGAGCCCGCTGATGGGCGCAGACCTGATCATCGTGGTCTTCGCCGTGGTGGTCATCGGGGGAATGGGATCGATCTTCGGCTCGATCGTCACCGGGTTCGCGCTGGGGGTCATCGAGGGGCTGACCAAGGTCTTCTACCCGGAGGCCTCGAGCACGGTGGTGTTCGTGATCATGGCCATCGTTCTCCTGGTGAAGCCCGCCGGGCTCTTCGGGAGGACCACGTGACCACACACGGGGTGGAGGCCAAGCCGAGCACCGCCGCCGAGGTGCGGATCGCTTCCCGGGCCGAGCTGCGGTCGCTCCGCGTGCCGATCGCGATCCTGATCGTCGTCTGCCTGGTCGCGCCGTTCCTGGTCTACCCGGTCTTCCTGATGAAGATGCTGTGCTTCGCGCTCTTCGCCTGCGCGTTCAACCTCCTCATCGGGTACGTGGGACTCCTCTCCTTCGGGCATGCGCTGTTCCTCGGCGGGGCGGGGTACCTCGCAGCCCATGCGGCCAGGGTGTGGGGCCTGCCGTTCGAGCTGGCGGTGCTCACCGGGACCGCCACCGCCACGGTGCTGGGGCTGGTCGTGGGCTGGGTCGCCATCCGGCGGCAGGGGATCTACTTCGCGATGATCACCCTGGCCCTCGCGCAGATGTTCTACTTCTTCTGCCTCCGCGCGCCGTTCACCGGCGGCGAGGACGGCATCCAGGGCGTTCCCCGGGGGAAGCTGCTCGGGCTGCTCTCGCTGGACAACAACCTCACGATGTACTTCGTGGTCCTGGCGATCTTCCTCCTCGGCTTCTTCTTCGTCTTC
>DATKAG010000129.1:0-2535 GCA_035498355.1 Myxococcales bacterium
ATTCTGCCTAACTTTGGCCGCCGCTCATTCGCCAACGCAAGGAGAACCGCATGCGCTCGCTCCGACTCGTGCTGGTGCTCGCAGGCCTCGCCCCGTTCGCCGGCTGCTACCACGCAGTGATCGACACCGGGACACCCTCCACCGGCACCGTCACCATCGATGAGGAATGGGCCCCCGGATGGGCCTGGGGACTCGTTCCGCCGCCGAAAGTCGACAGTGCCTCCAAGTGCCCGAGCGGCGTCTCCAGAGTCGAGACCCAGCTCAGCTTCCTCAACGGGCTGGTCGGTGTCGTCACCCTGGGCATCTACACGCCGATGCAGATCAACGTCACCTGCGCCCTGGTCGGGAAGGCCGAGGCGCCCACCCGCTCCATCGACGTGAAGGGCGCCTCGGCCGAGGCGAGGCAGGCAGCCATGGACCAGGCCGCGCGCATGGCCGCGGACACCGGACAGCCGGTCGCCGTCCGCTTCTAGCTCCTGCTCGCTCGGCTGCTTCTCCGCGCTTCTTAAGACTGAGACTTGGGAGCACGCAACCTTTGCGCGCAAGCGGCGCGCCCGCCGCTTCAAGTCCAGGCAATCGCTCCCGGCTCACGCCCGGTACGTCGTTTGCTGCCCAGCTGGCCGTTTGCGTCCACCCCGGCGCCTGTGGACCGAGGATCTCCATGCTCTGGATCGAGCTCATCATCGTCCTGGCGATGATCGTCATCGGGGCCCGCTTCGGCGGCCTGGGCCTCGGGATGATGGGCGGTGCCGGCGTGGCCATCCTGTGCTTCGTGTTCGGCGCCCGGCCGGCCAGCCCGCCCATCGAGGTGATGCTCATGATCGCCGCGGTGATCACCGCCGCCGGCTCGCTCCAGGCCGCGGGGGGCATGGACTACCTGGTCGACCTGGCCGAGCGGGCCCTGCGCCGCCATCCGCCGGCGATCACCTTCGTCGCCCCCGTCGTCGCCTACCTGTTCACCCTTTTCGCCGGCACCGGCCACGTGGCCTACGCCATCCTGCCGGTGATCTCCGAGGTCTCGGTGGAGGCCGGGGTCCGGCCCGAGCGCCCGCTCTCCATCTCGGTCATCGCCTCGCAGCAGGCGATCACCGCCAGCCCCATCTCCGCGGCCACGGTCGCCCTCGTCGGGCTGGTCTCCGGCGCGGGCATCACCCTGGGAGGGCTGATCGGGGTCTGCATCCCCGCCACGCTCGTGGGAGTCCTCGTCGGCGCGCTCGTCGCCAGCCGAATGGGGAAGGAGCTCAAGGACGACCCGGAGGCACAGCGGCGGCTGTCGAAGGACGGAAAGCGCGCCGCCGCGGGAGAGAAGCGGGCGCCGGCCACCCTTCAGGCCAAGCTGGCCGTGGGGCTCTTTCTCCTCGGGGTGGTGGCCATCGTCCTCTTCGGCTCCTTCCCGGTGCTCCGTCCGGCCTACGAGCTCGGCGGGAAGACGGTCCGGATGGAGATGGCCAACACCATCGAGATGGTCATGCTCACCCTCGCCGCGCTGATGGTCGTCTTCTGCAAGGCCGACGTGGAGGACGTGGCCAAGGGGAGCGTCTTTCGCGCCGGCATGCAGGCGGTGATCGCCATCTTCGGAATCGCCTGGATGGGTGACACCTTCTTCCAGGACAACGCCGCCGCCATCCAGGCGCCGCTGGAGAGGATGGTCACCCACGCCCCCTGGGCGTTCGCCTTCGCCCTCTTCGTGATGTCCATCCTGCTCTACAGCCAGGCGGCCACCATCCGTACCCTGGCGCCGCTCGGGCTCTCCATCGGGCTCCCGGGAAGCGCGCTGGTCGGGATGTTCCCGGCGGTGAACGGCTACTTCTTCATTCCCAACTACCCGACGGTCGTCGCCGCCATCAACTTCGACCGCACGGGCACCACCCACATCGGAAAGTACCTGCTCAACCACAGCTTCATGCTGCCCGGCCTGGCCGCCACCGCCACCGCGGTCGCGGTCGGGCTGGCTCTTTCACGCTTCATCTTGCCCTGAGACCCACCATGTCCAAGCCCCAAGTCCGCATCGAGCACGATTTCCTCGGCGACCGCGATGTGCCGATCGACGCCTACTACGGAGTGCAGACCCTCCGGGGCGCGGAGAACTTCCCCATCACCGGACTGCCGATCCACCCGGCCCTCATCCGCGCCATGGGGATGGTGAAGAAGGCCGCCGCCCTGGCCAACCGCGACAGCGGCCACCTCGACCCGAAGATCGCCAACGCCATCGCCCAGGCAGCGGACGACGTCATCGCCGGAAAGCTCAACGCCCAGTTCATCGTCGACCCGATCCAGGGCGGCGCCGGCACCTCGATCAACATGAACACCAACGAGGTGATCGCCAACCGTGCTCTGGAGATCCTCGGTCACCCGAAGGGCAAGTACGACGTCATCAGCCCCAACTCCCACGTGAACATGGCCCAGTCGACGAACGACTCGTTCCCGACGGGCATCCACATCGCCACCCTGGACCTCGGGAAGAAGCTGGTCGCCGAGCTCGGGCTCCTCCACGAGGCCTTCGCGAGGAAGGAGAAGGAGTTCGACGGGATCATC
>DATKAG010000130.1:0-5200 GCA_035498355.1 Myxococcales bacterium
GGATGCGGCGGTTCCTGAGGCGACGCCGACGGTACGCCAAACCGCCCCCCGGCTATCGGCGCGCGCGGTACTCAGACGCTGCGCTCCGTTGCCGCGCCCAAGATCCTCTCTGAGTAGAATCGCGGCGGCGCAGTTCGCGCCGCTCTAACTGCTGACCAGATGCTTCACGCGATCCCGGAGTCACTTCAAGTCCGCAGACATCGCCGCACGAGTGAAGCATCTCCCGGTGGCTAACGCGGCGCGAGCTGCGCCGACGCGCTTATGTCGAGAAAGGATTTTGGGCGCGGGAACGAAGCAGCATGTCTGAGTCTCGCGCGCGCCGATAGCCGGGGGGAAGTTTGGCGTACCGTCGGCGTCGCCTCAGGAACCGCCGCATCCCTGAACCAGCGTCCAGCGCTCCGAACGGGCCGGCGAGATGACGAGGGAGCCGAAGCAATGAGGCGGGGCCTGTGGTGACGACGACGGTATGCCAAACTGCCCCCCGGCGTCCCGGCGGACGAAGTTCTCAGTTTGCCAGGCCAGAGGGCCGGGGCGGAGGTGCAGGCAGTGGGGAAGCGTGGTGGTGGACGAGGCGCCACGCTCCAGCTTCGCGGATGAAGAGGTTGGTGGCGGCCAGCGCGCCGCCGGGGAGGACTTCGCGGCAGATCACCCAGGCGAAGTCGCCGGACACGCGGGCCTCGGCGGAATCGCAGCGGATGGAGGGTGGGGCTCCGCCGCCGAGGAGGATGCGGCGCCAGCTCTCCACTACCGCCTCGCGGCCCACCAAGGGTTCCCAGCCGGGGTGCAGGCAGGCGACCGGCGCCTGGTGAGCCCAGAGCGTCTCCATGGCCTGGGCGTCGCGGCGGGCGAATGCCGTATAAAATGCGTCGTTCGCCGCCAGTACCTCGCGCTCCGCGGCCGTCATGGGCCCATACTACTCCCCGATGGAAGAGAAGAACGAGCTCTCGGAGTCCGCTCTCGCCCTCGACCGCGAGCTGCGCCGGTTCGAGGACCTTGCCGGCCAGGCGGCGCGGATGAAGCTCGACA
The DNA here is from genome assembly GCA_035498355.1 of Myxococcales bacterium. Lineage (GTDB taxonomy): Bacteria > Myxococcota > Myxococcia > Myxococcales > 40CM-4-68-19 > 40CM-4-68-19. The sequence continues at coordinate 1,027 of DATKAG010000130.1, forward strand.
CGGAGAAGGCCCTGGAGCGGGCCACCGTGGCGCTCACCAAGGCGGCGGAGAGCCAGGAGCGGATCCAGGGGCACGTGCAACGGCTGGTGGCCGCGGTGGGCGCGGCGCGGGAGAAGCAGGACGCCGGCTCCCGGGCGCTGATGGCGCGGGCGGAGGAGATCGCGAACCGGCGCAAGGAGTTCGCCGAGGTGATGCAGCGGATGTCCGCCCTGGGCCAGATGGCGAAGGAGGTGCAGGAGGCGCTGCAGGCCGGCCCGGCCGCCTTGGCCGGCGTGCAGGACCGCATGCAGCAGATCGCCGACGAGGTCTGCAGCATCGTCCAGGCCGCGCAAGCGAAGGGGATGGAAGATGTCGCCCGCCAGGCCGAGGTGCTGCAGAAGCAGGTGCTGGCGGGCAAGAACAAGCTCTCGCTGCTGACGGGAACCGCGAAGAACTAGGAGACGGCGCGCAGACGGGACTGCTTGCGGGGGATGCGGAGTACGAACTCCGCGCCCATGCCCGGCCGCACTTCCAGGCTGCCCCCCAGGCTCTGCACCACTCGCCAGCAGATGGTCAGCCCCATCCCCATGCCCCGGCCGGGTCCCTTGGTGGTGAAGAAGGGGGTGAAGATGCGCTGCACGTCCTCGCCGCGCACGCCCGGCCCGTTGTCCTTCACGCTCAGGACCAGGTTCTCGCCCTCGGAGTACCCGCGCACCCGCACCAGGCCGCCGCTCTCCGGGCAGGCCTCGATGGCGTTCTGCACCAGGTTGGTGAGCACCTGGTTGAACTCCTCCGGCACGCACTCCGCCATCCCCTCGCCCGGCAGGTCCAGGTCGATCTGCACCGGCCGCCCGGTGGCGGGGAGGACGATGGAGACCACCTCGCGCACCGCCGCGAACACGTCGTAGGGCCGCATCTGCCGGGAGTAGCCGGCCTTGCTGTAGCTGCTCATCAGCTCCACGGTGCCGGCGATGCGCTTGATCCCGCCCTCCGCCAGGTCGAACATCTCCCGCATCCGCCGCTCCACCTTGGTCAGATCCTCCTTCTCGATCCGGCCCGCCACCAGCGCCTCCGCGTCCAGCCGCACCCGGGCCAGCGCGTTCTTCAGGTAGTTGAGCGGGTTGTTGATCTCGTGCGCCAGCCCGCCGGCGACGATCTCCAGCGAGTCCATCCGCTGGCTGAGGACGATGTCCGCGGTGGCCTCCTGCGCCTGCACCAGGGCGCGCGAGGTGGTGAGCAGCTCGCGGGGGGAGAAGGGCTTGGCCAGGTACGCGGAGGCCCCGGTCTCCAGGCCCGCCATGCGGTCCTCCAGGTCGCCCTTGGCGGTGAGCATGAGCACGGGGATGTGGCGGGTCTCCTCCGCCGCCCGCAGCCGCCGGGTCATCTCCAGCCCGTCGATGCCGGGCATCATCAAGTCCGCGATGATCAGCGAGGGGCGCTCCCGCAGGGCCATCTCCAGGCCCTTGAGCCCGTCGTCCGCGGAGATGACCTTGAAGTAGTTACGCAGCGAGTTGTGCACCAGGCGGATGATGTCCGGGGTGTCGTCCACCACCAGCACCACGTGCGACTTCCGGTCCTCGTCGCTGTCCCGGGGCGAGACCCGCCGCTCGGTGGCCTCGGCGATGTCCAGCAGCCGGTACTCGTCGCGGGCGGACATCTGCACCGCCACGTCCATCAGCCCGCGGTCGGTGTCGCGGTTGCCCTCGGGCACGTCGCGGGTGGGCCCCCGGCGGTCCAGCACCTCCGGGCGGAAGTGCTCCTTGTCCCTGGGCAGCTCCACGGTGAACCTGGCCCCGGCCGACGACTCCGCCCAGATGCGCCCGCCGTGCAGCTCGACGATCTCCTTGGCCAGCGCCAGGCCGATGCCGGTGCCCCCGTAGCGCCGGGTCCCGCCCATGTCCACCTGGTAGAAGCGCTCGAAGATCCGGTCCGCCTTGTCGGGCGGGAACCCCGGGCCGTCGTCCTGCACCACCACCTCCAGCATCTCCGGCGCCGAGCGGACCACGATCTGCACGTGGCCCCCGGGCTGGGTGAACTTGGTGGCGTTGGAGATGAGGTTGAGGAAGACCCGCTCCATGCGGTCCAGGTCGCACCAGGCCAGGGCGCTGGCCGTCTCCACCCGCAGGGTGAGGGAGATGTTCTTGCGCTGCGCCAGCGGCTCCACCTGGGCCACCAGCCCGCGCAGGTAGTCGGCCAGGTCGTGCTCCCCGATCTTCAGGCGCAGCCTGGACTCCTCCAGCCGGGAGAGGTCGAGCAGGTCGCCGATCATCTTCAGGAGCTTGAGCCCGCTGCGGAACATGGACTCGAAGGTGGAGCGCTGGGGGGCGGAGAGATCGCCCATCTCCCCCTGGAGGATCAGCTCCAGGGGCGCCAGCACCATCGCCAGCGGCGTCTTGAACTCGTGGGTGATGTTGGCGAAGAGCTGGGACTTGAAGCTGTCCAGAGCCTTCAGCTCGTTGTGCGCCGTCTCCAGCGAGGCCTTGGTCTCCTCCAGGCGCACCTGGTTGGCCAGCATTTCCCTCTGCGAGCGGTAGTGCATCACCTGCCCGGTGGCGGCGACGAACGCCATTCCCACCAGGAACATGAGGTTGGAGGCCGCCACGTTCAGCACTCCCACGTGGTGCAGGAGCGCGTTGGGCACGATGAAGGAGAGCACCACCACGGTGGACTCCAGCACCACCACCCGCGGGTGCCAGACGAAGATCAGGCCCGTGGCGACGATCACCAGGGAGAGCCCCGCGTAGTAGGGCGAGGAGAGGCCGCCGAGGAACGAGGTCATCACGCTGATGCCGCTGGCGGCCAGCACCATGTAGCCGGCGGTGATGGCGTTCGGGTGCCGGGTGAAGATGCCGCGGTTGACGATCAGCAGCAGGGCGACGGTGACGGTGAAGAAGATGGCCCGGGTGGTCCAGAGGAGGCCGAGCGCCTCGGGAGGAGCGAGCACGTAGTCGAGGATGCCGAACCCCGGGTAGAGCACGGCGCCCAGCCAGAGCATGACCTGCATGCCCCGCCGGTTCCGCTCCACCAGCCACTGCGCCCACTGGGCCTCGAATCCTGCGCCCGGGCTCAAATCAATCCCGGGAAAATTCGAGGAAGGGGTTCACGCCGGTCTCCTCCTCGAGGATTCTCAAGTGCGCCTCGCCGCAGGCGCGCTGGCCCATCTCCAGCAGCTCGGCGCGGGAGCGGTAGAGGAGGATCCAGTCCAGGTGGTTCTCCATGTACCAGCGGCTGGGATTCTCCGGCACCATGTTGGAGATCAGGAGCTGTCCGCCGGACGCCAGCCGGGAATAGAAATCGCGCGCCAGCTGCACGGCGGTAGGCAGGCGCAGGTAGTCGAAGAGGCCGGCGGAGTAGATCAGGTCGAAGGCCCCGAACTCGTCGAAGAGGGTCCGGTCGGTGAGCAGCCGCTTGATCGACTCGTGCAGGTAGAGGATGCGGACGGCGGGCCCTTGCCGGTTCTCCGTCAAGGGCTGCATGCGCCGGTAGGCATAGGCGAGCGCGCCCTTGTCCTGGTCGAACATCACCACCTCGAGCGGCGCGGGAAGGCTGGGCATCTCGGTGAGCAGCTCCAGCAGCTCCTGGGCCGGGCCGGCGGCGATGGCCAGGACGCGCAGGGGAGTGGAGCGGCCCGAGAGGCGCATCTTCAGCCAGCGCTTGACCAGGTCCTTCCGCTGCCGCACCGCCCGGCTGGCCGCCATCTCGTCGGTCACCAGCGACATCATCTTGGCGAAGAGCGTCGGTCCCTCGAAGGGGAGCTCGTAGAGGAAGCGCATCACCTCGTAGTCGCCCGGGTAGCCGAAGGGCTTCTGGAAGGCCCGCCGGGCGGCCGGGGCCTGCATGAAGAAGTCGTGCAGGTTGCGCCGGGAATACTCCTTGAGGGCGGGCATCTCGGCGGCCGCAACGCTCCGCACCGTGGCGTCGATCTCCTCCACCGCCTTCACCAGGTCGATGGCGATGTGCGAGCGGATGGTGCGGATCAGCTCCTCCCGGGCGCGGGTGGGATCCCCGTGCACCACGTGCCAGGGGAGCTCGACCTCCACGTGGCGGAGCTGCTGCTCCGCGTCTTCCAGGGCGAGGCGCAGCTCGGAGACCAGGGTCTTGTACCGCTCGTGCCCGGAGACCCTCCAGATGGGGCGGGTGGCCCGCTGCCCGATGAAGGTCTTGATGCCCCGCAGCTCGAGGACCTCGTCGATGG
>DATKAG010000131.1:0-28605 GCA_035498355.1 Myxococcales bacterium
TCGCCGGACGATTACTGAGCGTGGAACTGGCCGACCTGATCGTCAAGGACGCGGAAGGCGCGGACGTGCGCCTGGGCGACCTGTGGAGCGCGCGGCCGGCGGTGCTGGTCTTCCTCCGCCACTATGGCTGAGCGCTCTGCCGCGAGCAGGCGGCCGAGTTGCGGCCGCAAGCGGAGGAGTTCGAGAAGGCCGGCGCGAAGCTGGCTGTGATCGGCAACGGCTGGCCGGCGATGGCGAAGTCGTGGGCGGCGCACGTCGGTTTTCCCTCCTCGGTGGCGGTGCTCACCGACCCCTCCCGCAAGGCCTACGACGTGGCGGGGATGAAGCGCTCCCGCGCCCTCACCCTTCTCTCCCCTTTCGCCCAGGCCCGCTGGGTACGGGCCCGGCTGCACGGCTTCCGGCAGGGCAAGCTGGCCGGCGACGCCTGGCAGCAGGGGGGCGCCCTGGTGGTGCTGCCGGGCGGGAAAATCCCCTGGCGTTACGTGAGCCTGGGACCGGGCGACCACCCGTCCCCCAGCGCCCTTCTGGACGCCCTGAAGCGCGCCGCCGCTTGAGAGCACCCCTTTTCCGGCCCGGGCATCTTTGTACCCGTGGCTCAGAAAGTGAATCCAGATTCATCTTCTGAACGGCGCCTGAAGCCGCTCCGGGAAAGGCATCGCGCCGAGACCCTGGCGGCCATCGCCGGCGCGGCCGAGGAAGTGTTCGCCCGCAAGGGATTGCTGCAGGCGCGGGTGGACGAGATCGCCGCCCGCGCCGGGGTCTCGGTGGGCACCGTCTACAACCACTTCCGCGACCGGCGCGCGCTGCTCTCCGGGCTGGTGGAGCGGCGGCGCAAGGAGCTGGCTCGCAAGCTGGACGACGACCTGGCCCGCAGCGAGGCCGAGCCGTTCGACGCCCAGCTCCGCAGCTTCACCCGCACCGTCTTCGAGCACTTCGAGAGCCACCGCGAGTTCCTCGCCATCCTCCTGGAGGCGGACAGCGCCTCGCTCGCCCGGCCCAGCGAGGCCTCGATGGAGCTGCGCAAGAGGGTGGACGCGCTGGCGGAGCGGGGCATGCGCCTGGGAGCCTTGCGCCGCGACCACGCCGCGCTCTGGGGGACCCTGCTCTTCGGGGCGGTGCGCGCCCTGCTTCTCCACGAGCTGCGCAACCCCGGGCAGATCCCGCTTGCGGAGCGGGCGGACATCGCGGCCGGCTTCTTCCTCAGGGGAGCGGGCGGCGCATGAGCTCCATCGCTCTCCCCAGCCCCCTGCACCTGGTGGCGGCGCGCCCCGAGCGCAAGCCGGTGAACAAGTGGCTGGTCACCGTCTCGGTGAGCTTCGGCACCCTGATGGGGGCCATCGACGCCAGCATCGTGAACGTGGCGCTGACCCACATCCGCGGCTCGGTGGGGGCGACGCTGGAGGAGATCACCTGGATCTCCACCGCCTTCGTGGTGGCCACCGTGCTGGTGATGCCGCTCACCGCCTTCCTCGGCCGCCTGGTAGGGCAGAAGCGGCTCTACATGATCAGCCTGGCGGTGTTCCTCGCCGGCAGCGCGCTCTGCGGCATGGCGCACTCGCTCTGGATGCTGGTCGCCTTCCGGGTGGTCCAGGGCCTGGGGGCCGGGGCGCTGCAGCCCACCGAGCAGGCCATCCTCCGGCAGACCTTCCCGCCACAGGAACAGGGGATGGCCATGGCGCTGTTCGGCATGGCGGTGATGCTCGGGCCCGCCTTCGGGCCGACCCTGGGCGGCATCATCGTCGACAGCGCCACCTGGCCGTGGATCTTCTACATCAACCTCCCGGTGGGAGCGCTGGGGCTGTTCCTCGTCTGGCGCTTCGTCCACGAGCCGGAGGACATCCGCGCCGCCAACGTCGCCGCCGCGGCCGAGCAGAAGAAGCACCTCGACTGGCAGGGCATCGCCCTGCTCTCCGTCGGCCTCTGCACCCTGCAATATCTATTGGAGGAAGGCGACCGGAGCTCCTGGTTCGAGTCCAGGGTGATCACCGCTTGCGCCATCATCGCCGCGCTCTCGCTGGTGGCGTTCGTCATGCGCGAATTGTCCGCCCGCGTCCCGGCGGTGAACCTGGGCCTCTTCAAGGATCCGGTCTTCGCCTCCGGCACCCTGATCGGCGCGGTGATGTTCGCCATGCTGATGGCGAACATGTTCCTCCTCCCCGTCTTCATGCAGGAGATGCTGGGGTTCACCGCCACCCAGAGCGGCGTGCACATGATGCCGCGCTCTTTGGTGATGATGGCGGTCACCCCGCTCATCGGCCGCCTCTACAACAAGGTCTCGCCCCGGCTGCTGGTGGGCCTGGGCGTGCTCGCCTTCAGCGTGGGCGCGTACCAGATGAGCCACTTCACCCTCGACACCGGGACGGCGCAGATCGTCACCGCCCTGGTCTGGCAGGGGATGGGGTTCTCGCTCCTCTTCGTCCCCCTCACCACCGTGGCGCTCTCGCGCATTCCCCGGGCGAAGCTCACCGACGCCACCGGGCTCAATTCTCTCTTGCGCCAGATCGGCGGCTCGGTGGGCCTCGCCATCTTCGCCACCGCCCTGGGCCGCACCGCCACCCAGGCGCGGGCCAGCCTGCGGTCGCACCTGTCGCTCACCAGCCCCGATGCGCTGCTCCGCCTGCAGCAGATTCAGCAGGCGCTGGTGGGACGGGGGATGGACGCGCAGAGCGCCCAGGCCGCGGCGCCCGCGGCGCTGGCCAGCGAGGTGGCGCGGCAGGCGATGGTGATCTCGTTCGAGAAGATGTTCCTTCTGGCAGGAATCTGCTTCATGGCGATCCTTCCCCTGCTCTTGTTCTTGAAGGTGGACCGCAGCGCCGAGGCGGGGAGCGAGAAGCCCGAAGTGCACCTGGAGATGTGATGGAAACGGCAATGAAGCTGAACGAAGAGAGTGAAGCGAACGTCCGGCAAGTGGCGCCGGCCCGGACCCGGCCGCGCAAGCGGTACCTGATCCTGGGCGGCCTGGCCCTGGCGCTGGCCCTGGGGATCGGCGGTTACGCCTGGGCGACGCACGGCAAGGAGAGCACCGACGACGCGCAGGTGGAGGCCGACGTGGTGGCCATCTCCGCGCGGGTGGGCGGGCAGGTGAGGCACGTGGCGGTGGCGGACGACGCGCACGTGAAGAAGGGCGACCTGATCCTCGAGCTGGACGACGCCGACTTCGCGGCCCGCGTGCAGCAGGCGGAGGCGGAGCTGGAGACCGCCACGGCGCAGGCGGCGGAGGCCGACGCCCGGGCGCAGGTGGCGTCCGCCGGGGCACGCGGCGGCTTCAGCAGCGCGCGGGCGGGCGTGAGCGGCAGCTCCGCCGAGGCGGCGACGGCGCAGGCCGGCCTCGCCCGGGCCCGGGCGGAGGAACGCCGGGCGGCCCTCGACCTGCAGCGCGCCAAGGACCTGCGCGCGGCCAGCGTGGTTCCCCAGCAGCGCCTCGACGACGCCCAGGCGGCGTACGAGGTGGCACGCGCGGCGCTCCAGCAAGCGCGCGCCGGCGTGGCCGCGGCGAACAGCCGCGTGGGCGAGGCGCAGGGCCGGCTGGCGCAAACCGCGCCGGTGGAAGCGGCGGTGGCGGCGGCGGACGCCAGCGCGAAGCTGGCCCACGCGCGGGAGAAGAGCGCCCAGGCGGCGCTGGACCTGGCCAGGCTGCAGCTCTCGTACACGAAGATCTACGCCCAGGCCGGCGGCCAGGTGACCCGCCTCACCGCCCGCGAAGGCCAGATGGCCCAGCCTGGCCAGCCTCTGGCGGCGCTGGTGCCCGACCAGACGTACGTGGTGGCGAACTTCAAGGAGACGCAGATCGGCGACATGAAGCCCGGCCAGCCCGTGGAGGTGGAGATCGACGCGTTCCCCGGAAAGAAGCTGGAGGGCAAGGTGGAGAGCCTGGCGGGCGGAACCGGGGCGCGCTTCTCGCTGCTGCCGCCGGACAACGCTTCGGGAAACTTCGTCAAGGTGGTGCAGCGCGTCCCCGTGCGCATCGCCTGGGTGAACGTGCCGGAGGAGGTCGCGCTGCGCCCCGGGCTGTCGGCGGACGTCACCGTGAAGGTGAATTAGCGTCCTTCCGCAATCACCTGCAGCAGCCCCTCGAACGAGTCCGCCAGGGCCTCGAATTCGTGAGCACCCGCCGCGATCAGGGGAATCCTCCCGTACCGCTGCGCCCGCAGCCGGCCCAGATATCCGTACCCGAGCGCCCCGCCGTCCGTGCCGAAGAGCAGGAGCCCGGGCGTCGCCAGCGAGACCTCCTGCGATTCCGCCTCCTCCGCGATCTGCTCCGCGTTCCAGAGGATCACCGGCCGCTTTCCCACGTTCCCCTTCCCGCCGTCGTGCCCGGCGAGGAAAGCGCGCAGGTCGGCAGGCAGCGCCGGGATCGCGTCCAGCGCCTCCTTCGCCGCGCCGCTCGGCGCCAGATTCATTCCGGGCAGCTCCATGCCTCCGCCTATGGCTTGCGCAAGAATTCCTCGCCCAGTTCGCGCGAGCGCCGGGTCGCCGCCTCGACGGCATTCATCAGCACGTTCCGAAGTCCTCCCGCCTCCAGCGTGTGCAGCCCGGCGATGGCCGTCCCGCCCGGGCTGGTGACGCCGTCCTTGAGCATCCCCGGGTGCTGCCCGCTCTCGATCAGGAGCTTGGCGCTGCCCAGCACCGTCTGCGCGGCGAGCTGCAGGGAAGCGCGGCGGGAGAGCCCGACCTTCACCCCCGCGTCCGCCAGCGCCTCGATGATGAGGAACAGGTAGGCCGGTCCGCTGCCCGAGAGACCGGTGACCGCGTCGAGCTGCGACTCCTCCAGCACCACCGTGGTACCCACGCTGTCGAAGATGGTCCGGGCGGTGGCCAGGTCCGCTTCGGTGGCGTGCTCCCCCAGGGCCAGGGCGGTGGCTCCCGCCCCCACCGTGGCCGGGGTGTTGGGCATGGCCCGCACCACCCGCACGGGCGGGTGCAGGCGCCGCTCGATGGCGGCGATGGGGACGCCGGCGGCGATGCTGACGATCAGCTTGTCGCGGCCCAGATCGGAAGAGATGCCCCGCAGGACCTGGTCGAGGATCTGGGGCTTTACACAGAGCACCACCACGTCGCTCTCCCGGGCCACGTCGGCGTTGCTTCCGCCCCGCACCCCGTACGCCTTCACCAGCTCCTGCACCCGCTCGGGCCGCCGGGCGCTGACCGCGATCTGGTCGGGCCGCGCCGCCTTGGTCTTGAGCAGGCCCTTGAGCAGCGCCTCCCCCATGTTCCCGGCGCCGATGAACCCCAGCTTCTTTTCCGTACCCATGGGAGGGGAGTAGCACAACTGCTCAACCAATAATGAACGTCTCCTGGATCAGGCGGCCCTCGGCGAAGCGGCGCAGGTTGTAGCGCTCGAAGATCTCGTCCTGCGCCCCGCCCATCCACTCCGCCATCCGCCGGGCCACCGCCGGGGCCATCATGAAGCCGTGGCCCACGAAGCCGCTCATCTGCAACAGGCCCGCGACCTTCGGGGTCTCGCCCAGCACCGGCGAGTGGTCCGGGGTGACGTCGTAGCAGCCCGCCCACTGCCGCAGGAGCTTCACCGCGCCCACCTGGGGAATGAGCTCGCCCAGCGCCCTGCCGTAGCGGGCGAGGAAGCGCAGCGAGGAGGTCTGGTTCAGCCCGGGCTCCTCGGCCGGGTCGCCCATCCCCCCGACGATCTCGCCGCGCATCGACTGGGAGAAGTAGAGGCCGGTGCCCAGCATCGACACCAGCGGCCCGAGGAACGGCTTGAGCGGCTCGCTGGAGACGATCTCGTGCCGGTAGGGAACGTTGGGAAGCTGGACCCCCGCCAGCTTCGCCACGGCGGGACTCCAGGCGCCGCTGGCGATCACCACCCGGTCGGCCGCCACGCGGCCGCGATCGGTCTGCACCGCCCGCACCCGCCCGTCCGCCACCTCGATGCCGGTGACGCGGGTGAAGGTCTCCACCTGCGCGCCCCGCCGGCGCGCGCCGTCCGCGTAGCCCCAGAGGAAGGGCCAGGGGAACACCACCCCGTCGTCCGGGTTCCAGGAGGCGGCCACGAAGCGCGAAGTGTCGAGCTGGGGGACGATCTCCTTCGCTTCGTTCGGCCCGATCACACGGGTGGAGAGCCCGTGCTTCTTCTGCAGCCCGGCGCCGTACTCGATGCGCCGCACGGTCTCCTCGTCGTGGGCGAGGAAGAGGTAGCCGCCCTTGCGCAGCCAGACGTTGATCCCCAGCTCCTGGGCGAAGCGGCCCATGAAGTCGATGGACTCCTTGGCCAGCTCGATGAGCGTCGGCGTGGTCCACTGCGCCCGCACTCCTCCTCCGTTGCGGCCTGAGGCGCCCTCGCACAGATACCCGCGCTCCAGGACCAGCACGCGCCCCGCGCCCAGGCCGGCGAGGTTCCAGGCCAGCGCCAGCCCCATGATGCCACCGCCCACGATCACGATGTCCGCCCGCTCGGGAAGCGAGGCATGCGGCTGCAGCGGATGTCCGCCCTTTCCCCAGGTGGGCCGCAGGCCCGGCGTCGCGTGGCGCGCGCCGATCACCTCGTCGGGCAGGCCCGCGTAAGCGGAGATGGTGGTGGGCACGAAAGGCGGCCGGGCGCGAAATGGCACCTGCGCTTCCTTTGGCACGGCCTTGCGCTGCGCGCAGATGCGCATCGCACCTGCCTCGCAGCTCTTTCCCTGGCAAGGGCCGGTGCCCAGGCCGGTGTAGCGCTTGAGGCTCTCGATGTCCGAGAACCCGCGGGCGATGGCCTGGTCCAGGTCGTGGACGCTGACGTCCTCGCAGGCGCAGACGATGGCCTTGTCCGCTAGAGGCACGAGGACCTGCCCGCCGCCTGCCCCGAGTCGATGGCAGGCTTTCCCGCAACCGAGCCGGCAGCGAACAGCCAGGAGACCGCCGTGCGTCCCTGCGCATCGGTCTCCACCGGGAACCCGTTCCCGTCCCAGCGCGCCGTCGCCCCCACCGAGGAGGCCAGGTCGTGCAGCGGCGCAGGCGGGTGCGCCAGCGCCACCGCGTCGCAGCGGATGCGCTCGCCGTCCACGTCCAGGCCGCGGACGGGGTTGCCCAGGGCGCGGCGTGGCGTGGCGGCGATCGAGCGGACCACCTGGTATCCCGCCCGTCCCAGGGCGGCGGCGCAGGCTTCCAGCTCTCTCCCGCTTCCCACCACCGCAAGCTCGTCGCCCACCCGCACGCCGCAGCGGGCGTGGAGCTCGAGCAAGCCGCGCGCGGCGTAGACTCCGGGCCGGTCGACGCCGGGAAACGGCAGCGGCTGGGAAGCGCCGCCGGTGGCGACGATCACCCGCTCCGCCACCGCCACCAGGAGCCCTTCGCGCCGCCACACCACCACCAGCGCGTTTCCCTTCCGGTCCGTGTCGTTGGCGTAGAGGCCCACGCACGGGGCCTCGAAGAGGATCTCCGCCCCCTGCGAGCGCAGCGCCTTCTCCTGCTCCGCGACGAAGGCCGCGCCGGGCGCCGCGGAGTCGAGCGCCAGCAGAGCCGCTCCGCCCGCCGCCCCCGCCCTCTCGATGAGCAGCGGCCGCACCCCCTGTTCCGCCGCCGCCCGCGCGGCGGCCAGCCCCGCCGGTCCCGCGCCGATCACCGCCAGAGGCACTTCGCGCAGCTCTCCCTTTCCCGGCGGGCGCGGCTTCCCGGGAAGCTCGCCCAGCCCGGCCAGCCGGCGGGCGATCTCCAGCGCCACCCGACCCAGCACGCGCGAGCCGGTGAAGAGGTGGTGGTGGTCCAGCCCCTCGGAGAAGAGGAAGTCGGCGGCGCGGAAGAGGTCCTTCTCCGCGCCCAAGGGAGCGTTCTGCCGCTCGCAGGCCATGCCCTCCTCGGCCTTGACGCGGCAGGCGGGCAGGCTGGGAACGCCGTCCACGCGCATCAGGCACTGGCCGCACGATCCGGCCAGGCAGAAGGGGCCGCGGGGGCGGTGGTACTTGATGGAGCGGGTGAAGGTGGTCACCCCGGCGCGCAAGAGCGCGGCGGCGACGGTGTCGCCCTCCCGCGCCTCGATCTCCTGCCCGTCGAGCGAGATGCGCATGTAGCGATCTAGAAGACGAAGTGCCGGCCCTTCTGGCGCCGGGAGTAGATCGAGATCGTCGCCCGGACCTCGCCCACTCCCATGTTCCCGCTCTCCCCCACGGTGGAGGCGCCGAACTCCTCCCACTCCAGGGCCGAGTCCGTGCCGTCGTTCTCCTTGATCATCCCCGCCAGCGTGCGCCGCGCCCGCGTCAGCTTGCGGTCGTCGCGCGTCCAGATGCTGGTGGCCAGGTCGTGCGGGTTCTCGAAGAGGGAGAAGCGGATGAAGTCCTCGAAGCCGCCCAAGGGCATCGCCACCAGGATGGGCATGAACAGTTCGGTGGTGGCGATGGCGTACTCCTTCACCCCCTTGCCGTCCCAGTCGTGGCGCAAGAGGGTCTTCGGGGTGACGCCGTCGATCAGCGCCGGCTTCACCGCCTCGGCGTTGGCGCCGTACTCGCCGCCGGCCCGCCCTCCTTCGCGCACGATCCGCAGCCCCGCCTTGCGCGCCTCGGCCACCAGGTCCAGCGCGGTCTGCGCCCTGTGCACCATCAAAGGCCCGAGCGTCCGGTCCGCGGCCTCCGGACCGCGCGGGTCGGCCACCTGCCAGCGGTCCATCTCCGCGGCGATCATCGGCACCAGCCGGTCGAGGGTGGCGCGCGACGCCGACACCCCGTGCAGCCCCGTGCACTTGTGCGAGGAGAGCCCCAGCTTGGCGTAGGTGAGGCGGACGGCGATCTTCTCCAGGTCGCCGTCGTCGTACCCGTCGTCCACCCAGGCCCAGTTGCAGCCGCCCCCTTCGAAGCGGGTGCGCGCGAGCCCACGGCCGGCCGAGATGGTGCGGGCGGTGTCCGAGGAGCCGGTGACCGCCACCACCGCCACCCGGTGATCGGTGGCCAGCGGCGCGATCCCCTTGCCGAAGCCCTCCACCTTCTGGATGAAGCGCGGGTCCGCCCCCGCGGCGAGGAAGCAGCGGATCATGGAGGTGTTGGTGGCGGCGGAGAAGGGATGGCCCTTGAGGATGAAGGGGCAGCCGGCGAGGTACGCGCCCGCCAGGTGGATCATGGGGATGCCCCAGATGAAGTTCATGGGGGTGATGATGGCGGCCAGCCCGGCGGGCATGAAGGCGTCGCGCCAGTAGCGCTGGCCGGCGAACATGTCCGGGACCAGCTCACCCTGGATGGCCGCCTCGAAGCTGCCCTCCAGGTGATCGCAGGCGCGCTTGGCTTCGAAGAAGTCCTTCTCCGCCTCCAGCTTCGTCTTGGGGATCTGCTGGCGGATCTCGTGCAGGAACTCCTCGGTGTAGTGGGCGAGGATGCGGGAAACGTTCTTCACCACGTGCTTGCGGTACGCCAGCCCTTCTTCCGCCCAGGCCAGCGACTTCCAGGTGCGGTCGCCGGAAGAGACCGCCGCCTCCACGTCCTGCTTGCCCGAGGCGGGCACCTGGAAGAGGCGCACCCGCTTGTCCGCCGGGCAGGTCATGGCCGCGTGCTCGCCCGCGGCGGGCGGCCGCCATTCGCCCGCGATGAAGTTGCGGATGGTCAGCTCGGAGCGGGAGGGCAGCTCGCGGTAGCAGAAGATGTAGGGGCGCAGCGCCTCGATCTCCGCGTCGCTCATCATCCGGGCGAAGAGCGAGTACCCGGCGCGGCGCTGCTCGTACCGCGCCGCCAGCGGATCGGCCCCCACCTGCCCGCGCTCGTTGAAGGAGCGGATCGATTCCTGGAGAGCGGCATCGACGAAGGGGGCCATGGCGCGGCTTCATAGCGGCTGGCCCCGAGGCAGGCAAGAGCGTCAGAGCGCGAACGACAACCCGCCTGATACGAGGTTCAAGGGGCGCGCTCCCCGAAGATGGCGGTCCCCACCCGCACGAGCGTCGCGCCTTCCTCGATGGCCACCTCGTAGTCCGCGCTCATCCCCATGGAGAGCTGGGAGAGCCCCAGCGCCTGGGCAAGCTCGCGGAGGGCGCGGAAGTGCGGCCGCGGATCGCCCTCCGCCGGAGGGATGCACATCAGCCCCTCGCAGGAAAGCGCCGGCAGGGCCTTCACCTGGTCGAGGAGCCGCGCCACCTGGTCGGGCATCGCCCCGGCCTTCTGCGGCTCGCGCCCGACGTTCACCTCCAGGAGCACGCTCTGCACCAGCCCGGCCGCCTTCGCCCGCTTGGAAAGCTCCTGCGCCAGCGCCAGGCGATCGCAGGTGTGGATCAGCGCCGCGCGCCCCACCACCATCTTCGCCTTGTTGGTCTGCAGGGCCCCGATGAAGTGCCACTGCGCGCCGGGGACCGCCTCGACCTTCTCCTTCAGCTCCTGCGCGTAGTTCTCCCCGAAGATCGCCTGTCCCGCGGCGAAGGCCTCGCGGAGCATCTCCACCGGCTTGGTCTTGCTCACCGCCACCAGGCGCACCGAGGCGGGATCCCGACCTGCCCGCGAGCAGGCGGCGGCGATCCGTCCCCGGACCTGGGCGAGGCCCTGGGCTACGTCCACGGCAGGTCCACCGATGCTTCGGCCAGCATGCGCAGCGTCTCCGGCAAGGGCAGGCCCACCACGTTGCTGAAGCTCCCCTCGATGCGCTCGATGAACGCCCCCGCCAGGCCCTGTGCCGCGTAGGCGCCCGCCTTGTCGTCGCCGTCTCCCGAGGCCGCCAGCCAGCGCACTTGCTGCTCGGAGAGGGGAGCGAAACGCACCACCGTCTCCACCGCCTGCACGCGGGGCGGGACGCAGACGGCGGTGATCACCCGGTGCTCGATCCCGGACAGCCGGCGCAGCATCCGCTCGGCGTCCGCCCGGTCGCGCGGCTTGCCCAGCACCTCCTCGCCCACCAGCACGATGGTGTCAGCTCCCAGCGCCACCGCCCCGGGCCTGGCGGCGGCGGCGGCCTTTTCCTTCGCCATCCTCATCACGTAGTCGCGGGCCGGCTCGCCCGCCCGCCGGGTCTCGTCGATGTGGGCGGGCGCCAGCGAAAGACCTACCCCCAGATCCTCGAGGAGCCGGCGGCGGCGAGGCGAAGCGGAGCAGAGAACCAGCTGCACGCGCCGCCTCTACAGGATTTGGCGCGTCGCGACAACAGGACGTACACTTCGGAAAATGAGGGGGAAAGATCTCCTCCGGGAGCTGCAGCGCACCGTCGACGAGCTCGCGGTCCTCAACGAGATCGGGAAGGCCCTGACCTCGTCCCTGGACATCGGCGAGGTCATGCACGTCATCCTCGCCAAGGTGAGCGAGCTGCTCAAGCCCAGCAACTGGTCGCTGCTGCTCAAGGATCCCAAGACCGACGAGCTCTACTTCCACGCCGCGGTGGGCGCCGGGTCGGACAAGCTCCTCGGCATGCGGCTCAAGCCCGGGGAGGGCATCGCCGGCTGGGTGGCGCAGCACAACCAGCCGCTGCTGGTGCCCAACGTGCATGCGGACAAGCGCTTCGCCAGCCGCTTCGACAAGGCCTCGCGCTTCCACACCAAGTCCATCCTCTGCGTGCCGCTCACCTTCAAGGACAGCACCATGGGGGTGATCGAGCTGGTGAACGGGCCCAACGACGGGGCCTTCCACGAGGAAGATCTCAAGATCCTCAGCACCGTGGCCGAGTTCTCCGCCATCGCCATCGAGAACGCGCGCAACTTCCACAAGGTGCAGGAGCTCACCGTCCTCGACGATCACACCGGCCTCTTCAACTCCCGCCACCTGAAGCGGACGCTGGAGCAGGAAGTGGTGCGCGCCACCCGCTTCGGCCACCCGGTGTCGGTGATCTTCTTCGACCTCGACTACTTCAAGAAGGTGAACGACACCCACGGCCACCAGGCCGGCTCCCAGGTCCTGCACGAGATCGGCCGCCTGCTCCTCAAGACCCTCCGCTCCACCGACGTGCCAGTGCGCTACGGCGGCGACGAGTTCGTCATCCTCATGCCCGAGACCAGCAAGGACCAGGCGGTGGCGGCGGCCCGCCGCATCGGGGCGGAGATCGCCCGCCAGCCCTTCCTGGCGGAGAAGCCCTACGGCCCCCTCAAGCTCACCGCCAGCCTGGGGGTAGCGGCCTTCCCCGACGACGCCCGCGACCCGGAGAACCTGCTCCGCCGGGCGGACGAGGCGATGTACCAGGTGAAGGCCACCGCCCGCGGGGGGGTGTTCGCGGCCATCACCGAGACCAAGGAAGAAAATGGGGCGGGAACCTTGACGGCGGTTGTATCCTCCGACCCATGAAGCTCACCCCGCTCGACCTGCAGCAGAAGACGTTCCGCAAGGTCACGTTGGGGGGCCTGGACGAGCGGGAGGTGCGCAGCTGGCTGGACTACGTCGCCACCCAGCTCGAGGACCTGACCCGCAAGCTGAACAAGCAGGACGAGGAGCTGCGCCGGCGGGAAGCGCGGATCAACGAGTTCAAGGACCGCGAGCAGCTGTTGCAGCACACCCTCACCACCACCCAGAAGCTCTCGGAGGAGATGAAGGTCAACGCCCGCAAGGAGGCGGAGATCATCATCTCCGACGCCGAGCTGCAGGCGGAGAAGATCATCGCCAACGCCCAGGCCCGCCGGCTGCAGCTGGTGGGGGAGATCGAGGAGCTGAAGCGGGCCCGGGCCGGGTTCATGCAGCAATTGCAGGCGCTGCTGGACACGCACAAGTCGATCCTCGATCACATGCGCGGCGACCAGCCGGCCTCCGAGCCGCCGGCCCCGGCGGACAACGTGTCGTTCCTGGCGCCGCCGGTGAGCAAGAAGAAGTAGGAACGTCTCTTCCCACCCGGCCCGGCCTGTTTCCTGCAGCACCGCCCGGAGATGAGCCCCACCGAGGAAGTGGAGTTCTTCGATCGCAAGGCCGAGAGACATGCCCGCCACCTGCAACCGGTGGACGAGGCGGTGCTCCGCCGCTACCGGAATCCGGGAACCCTCTACCCCAAGGAATCCTGCTTCCGCATGCTGGGCAATCCCCGGGGCAAGCACATTCTCGACGTCGGATGCGGCGAGGGCGAGGACGCCATGATCCTCGCCCGCCTGGGAGCGCAGGTCACCGGGCTGGACGTCTCACCCCGGTCCATCGAGTTGGCCCGCCAGTGTGCGGTCCTCAACGGGGTCGCCGACCGCACCCGCTTCCTCTGCTCACCTCTGGCCCAGGCCAGCCTGCCGGAAAAATCGTTCGACGTGATCTGGATCGACAACGTCCTCCACCACGTTCTCGACGACCTGGAGCCCACGTTGCGCGCGCTGCTCGCCGCGGCGAAGCCCGGGGCCAGGGTCCTCTGCCTCGAGCCCGTGAACCTGAACAGGACCTTGCGCAAGATCCGCTTCCTCGTGCCCGTCCACACCGAGGTCACGCCGGGGGAGCGCCCCCTGGAGAAGCGGGACCTGGAGACGCTGGAGACGCTGATCCCGGACCTCGAGCGGCGCCACTTCAACTTCCTCGGCCGCCTGGGCCGGTTCGTCATTCCTGGCTTCCGCTACGAGCAGGCCCCCGCCTGGCGCCGGACGCTGAGCGACCTCCTGCAGGCCTTCGACCGTTCGTTGCTCGCCATCCCCGGGTTCGAGGCCCTGGGCGGGATCGGCCTGCTGCACGGCCGCGTCAACCCCGGCTGACGCCGGGACGGCAGCGCTGCGAGCGCTTGCGCAATCGCCGCACTGCGTCTACGTTCCGGCGCCCGATGGGCGCTCCCAGGGATTTCCAGGGCCTGCTCCTCGCGCTCCAGAGCTACTGGGCGGAGCGCGGGTGCGCGCTCATGCAGGGCTACGACCTGGAGGTGGGCGCCGGGACCATGAACCCCGCCACCTTCCTGAAGGTGCTGGGGCCCGAGCCCTGGAACGTGGCCTACGTGGAGCCCTCGCGCCGGCCCGCCGACGGCCGCTTCGGCGAGAACCCCAACCGCCTGCACCAGCACCACCAGTACCAGGTGATCCTCAAGCCCAGCCCCAAGGACGTGCAGGAGCAGTACCTGGGATCCCTGCGGGCCATCGGCATCACCTCCGAGGACCACGACCTGCGCTTCGTGGAGGACGACTGGGAGTCGCCCACCCTGGGCGCCTGGGGCCTGGGCTGGGAGGTGTGGTGCGACGGGATGGAGGTGACGCAGTTCACCTACTTCCAGCAGGCGGGCGGGTTCGAGTGCCGCCCGGTGTCGGCCGAGCTGACCTACGGGCTGGAGCGCATCGCCATGTACCTGCAGGGCGTGGACGACATCTACGACCTGGTCTTCTGCACCTACCCAGACGGGACCCGCCTCACCTACCGGGACGTGTTCTGGCAGAACGAGCGGGAGCAGAGCGAGTACAGCTTCCACGCCAGCGATGCCGACCGGCTCTTGCGCCTCTTCGACGAGTACGAGAAGGAGTGCCGGGCGCTGGTGGAGAAGAAGCTCCCCCTGCCCGCCTACGACTACTGCCTGAAGTGCTCGCACGCCTTCAACCTGCTGGACGCACGCGGGGCCATCAGCGTCACCGAGCGCCAGGCCTATATCTTGAGAGTGCGCAGGCTGGCCCACGATTGCGCCACGCTCTACCTGGCGACGCGGGCGCGGATGAAGTTCCCCTCCCTCAAGGACCGGGCGCTGGCCGAAAAGGAGCTGGCCCGCTACCACGACCTCCTCGACGGCAAGGACGGCAAGGCGGGGCGCGGCTGAGATGGACCTGGTCTTCGAGATCGGCAGCGAGGAGCTGCCCGCCAGCTTCCAGAAGCCGGCGCTGGAGTGGATGGCGGCCGAGCTGGACAAGCTGCTCGACGACCACCGCCTGGCCGGCGAGGGCGAGGGGCAGCGGGCGGACATCGCCACCTACGCCACGCCCCGCAGGCTGGCCCTGATCGCCACCGGCATCGCGGCCAAGGCCCCCGACATCCGCAAGAAGCTCTCCGGCCCGCCGGCGAAGCAGGCCCAGCAGGACGGCCGCTGGACCAAGGCGGCGGAAGGGTTCGCGCGCAAGGCCGGCGTGGAGGTCTCCGCCCTGCGGGTGGAGAACGACCGGGTGGTGGTGGAACAACACGTCAAGGGGCAGGCCGCCGCCGAGGCGCTGCCGGGGATCCTGGAGGAGATCGTCCGCGGCATCCCCTTCCGCAAGTCGATGCGCTGGGACTCGCTGGAGGGCGACGCCTTCGCCCGCCCGGTGCACTGGATCGCCGCCGCGCTCGACGGCAAGCCCCTGCCGGTGAAGTTCGCGGACGTGGAAAGCGCGCCCAGGACCCGCGGCCACCGCTTCGCCGCCCCGGGGGAGATTCCCCTCCCCTCCGCCAAGGAGTACGTGGCCGCGCTTCGCAAGGCGCACGTGCTGGTGGACTGGGCAGAGCGCAGCCGGCGCATCTCCGAGGAGGTGGCCCGGGCCGCCGCCGAGGCAGGCGGCGTACCCCGCCCGGACGCGGATCTGCTGGAGACGGTCACCGGCCTGGTGGAAGAGCCCTTCGCCGTGGCCGGCTACTTCGACAAGGACTTCCTCCAGCTCCCGCCCGAGGTGCTGATCAGCGAGATGCGCGGCCACCAGAAGTACTTCGCGGTGCAGGACGTCCGGGGGGAGCTGCTTCCGGCGTTCGTCGCGGTCTCCAACACCCGGGTGCGCGATCCGGCGGTGAGCCGCAAGGGCTACGAGCGGGTGCTCCGCGCCCGCCTCTCCGACGGGAAGTTCTTCTTCGACGAGGACCGCAAGCAGCCCTTGCGGGCCCGGGTGGAGAAGCTGGGCCGGCGCACCTTCCTCCAGGGGCTGGGCACCGAGCTCGCCCGGGTGCAGCGCCTGCGCGAGCTCTCCCTCTGGCTGCACGGGGCCACGGGGAAGGGCGACCCGCGCCAGCTCGCCGAGGCGGCCGAGCTCTGCAAGGCGGATCTCACCACCGGGATGGTGGGCGAGTTCCCCGAGCTGCAGGGGGCGATGGGCCGGGTCTACGCGCTCAACGACGGGGTGGAGCCGGCGGTGGCCGAGGCCATCTTCGAGCACTACCTGCCGCGGGGAGCGGAAGATCGGCTTCCCTCGGAAGACGCCGGGGCGCTCCTGGGCATCGCCGACCGCCTGGATCTGATGGTGGGCCTCTTCGGCCTGGGCAAGGAGCCCAGTGGCACCGCCGACCCGTACGGGCTGCGCCGGGCGGCCCTGGGCATCCTCCGCGTCACCTTGGCCCGCGGCTACCGCTTCGACATGGACGAGGCCCTGCGCGCCGCCCAGAAGCTGCACGGCAAGGAGGACGGCAAGGGCCGCGAGCGCGTCTGGCAATTCCTCCTCGGCCGGCTGGAGGTGCTCTTGCGGGAGAAGGCGCAGGCCGACTCCGTCCAGGCCGCGCTGCACACCGGCTCCCGCGACCTGATCGCGCTCCAGAAGCGCCTGGTCGCCCTGCAGACCGTGCGGGAGAAGAGCCGGGCGCAGTTCGAGGCCACCGCGGCCGCCTTCAAGCGCATCGGGAACATCCTCGCCCAGGCGCAGGAGAAGAAGCTCGCCCCGCTGGGGTTCTCCGCGCCGCTCTGCCGGATGCCCGCGGAGCAGGCCCTGGCCGCTGCCCTGGAAGAGAGCCGGACCCGCGTCTCCGGAGCGCTGGCGGACAAGGAGGACTACCTCGCCGCCTACGCCGCCCTGGCGGAGCTGCGCCCCGTGGTCGATCGGTTCTTCGACGAGGTCATGGTGATGGACCCCGACGCGCGGCAGCGAGACAACCGTCTCGCCCTGCTCCGCTCCCTCCATGAGCTCTTCGCCCCCCTCGCGGATTTCTCCCGCCTCCAGGTGGAGAAATCGTCTTGACCCGGCGAGCGAGCGGCCCTAGGAAGGCCGCTCGCATGGGGAAGGGCTTCGTCCTGATCGCGGCGCTGGCCGCGGCCTGCAACACGCAGCCGCCGCAGGTCCTCCCGCCGCCCTTCGGGCCCGACGGGCCTTCGCCCACCCGCCTCTTCTTCCCCACCGGCCTGGGCCAGACCAACGAGGGCGGCCTGCTGGTCGCCAACGGCAACTTCAACCACGCCTACGACTCCGGGACCATGGTGGGCATCTCCAGGGACTACCTGGACCGGCTCTACAACCTGCAGCTCGACTGCGGGGCCCTGGGGCGGGACGACAGCGTCTGCATCCAGCCCATCCAGGAAAGCGACTTCACCGGCGTGGTGATGATCGGCAGCTACTCCGGGCCGCTGGCCCTGAACACGGCCCGCACCGCCGCCTACACCGGCTCGCGCGACAGCGGCCTGCTCAACGCCGTGCGCGTCGATCCCGGCGGCGTCCTGCACTGCCCTCCCGGCACCGGCGACGACGCGGCCCGGGACTGCCGCCAGGGGCTGATCAACCTCGAGCCGCTGGGCGTGGACGGGCCCTTCAGCATCGTCACGGGAGACACGGTCCTGCCCGGCACCACGGCCTCCCAGCCCGTCTTCTTCGTCTCCAGCGTCATCCCCCACGTGGAGAGCGTCAGCTCCGGCGTGGTCTCCAGCAGCAGCTCGGTGGCGGTGCTGAGCATGGACAACCCCTCCTCGGTGCTCTTCACCGCCCAGGTGGCGCAGCCCTTCGTGGCCAACGGGGCGGCGGTGGGGCCCATGGTCTTCGACGCCGTCCGCCGCCAGCTCTACCTCTCGGGCTGCTTCCAGCGCTCCGCCGCCCTGGGCGCGGGAGAGACGGGCACGAACTTCTGCTTCACCGGCGCGATCCTCACCAACTACCTGCGCATCCTCAACGTCGACGCCGGGGGCGCCGCCGTCCCGCTGCTCATCGACCTGCGCGGCGATCTGCTCGGCATCTTCACCGTCCAGCTCCTCCTCGCCAACCCGGATCCCGTCACGGGCGCCCCCACCACGCTCTGGGCCACCATGCGCAACCCCGACGTCCTCGCCCGCTACGAGCTGCCCACCACGCCTTCGGTCGCTCCCCGCCTCCGCTCGGTCATCCCCATGCCGGTCGCGCCCGCGGACATGGTGCGCATCGACCGGGGCAGTGCGCCCGACCTGCTGGCGGTGGTGACGGAGAGGTCCAACAACGTGACCATCGTCGACACCGGCACCGAGCAGGTGGTGGCCCAGGTGGGGCGATTCGGCGACTCCCCGTTCATGATCACCCAGATCCCCTGCCCTTCGGGACTGACCGATTCCGCCTGCCTGGCCACCAGCGTCTTCGGCGCCTGCGCCATCGGCCTCATCGAGGTCCCCAAGTCGCAGCCCTCGAAGACCCGGCTGCGGGCCCTGGCCGGGAGCTGCCCGTGAAGCGCCCCTGGCTCCTGGCCGCTCCGCTCCTGCTCGCCTGCGGCAACACCAACCCCCCCACCGCCATCGGCGAGTTCAACGCCCCTTCGGGCGTCGCGGCCACGGGAGCGGGCGACCGCGACCTGCTCTTCATCGCCAACTCGGGTCGCAACGGGCTGCGCGCGCTGGAGTTGTGCAACCACGCCCTGCTCCTCGACGGCGGCGTCGACCCGGCCGACACCTGCCCCTCCAGCGAGAACGGGCAGTTCGTCCCCGCTCCCGTCCGCGTCTTCCCCGCCACCATCGAAACCTCCGACCGGCCGGTGCACCTGGCGGGGGTGCGGCTCTCCCGGCTGGACGGCAGCGCCGCCGGCGTCGCCCTGGCGGTGGGGGGCGACTCCACGGTGGCGGTGGTGGACGCGCGCACGCTGCTGGAGGCGCAGGGGGAAGGCGCCCCCGAGCCCCGGCCCGTTTTGCACACCGGCGACCTGGGGGCCATCGCCATCGACGTGGCGGCCGCCAACCCGGTGGACGCGGATCGCGACATCGAGACGGCCGCCTTGCCCGGAGCCACCGTCACCGCCTTCGTGGCCACCGAGACGGACCTGTTGGTCCTCGACGTGGGGCTGGACGCCAACGGTTTCGCCCAGGTCCCCACGGTGCGGGCGAGCTGCCAGCTGGCGCCGGTGGTGCCCACCAGGATCGCCCTGGTACCGGGCAGCGCCGACCAGGTCTACGTGGCGGACGGCGCCGGCGACGGGGTGGTGTCCATCGCCACCGCCGGCATCGCCGGCGGCCCCTGTCCCATGGACCGGATCAGCGCGGGGGGCCGCAGCGTCCGTTCGCTGGCCCTCAGCCCGCGCTGGTACGACGAGAACGGCCCGCACGGGCCGGGCGATCTGCTGATCCTGGTGGTCGATCCGCTGGACACCGCCGACAGCGGGATGGAGCTCGATCCGGGCGGCGTGCTGCTCGCCCGGACGGGCCTGGGAGGCGGTCCCAAGGGCCTCTTCCCCATCCCGCCCTTCCCCCTCGACGACACCGCCAACGAGAGGATGCAGCCCCTCAGCATCCCCACCCTGGGGCTGACCCGGGAGGCCACCTTCCTCCGCTCGGTGAAGCCCAGGCTCTTCCCCGTGCAGCCCGATCTGAAGACCTGCACGGGCGCTCCCTGCACGCCGCTCTACGTCGGCCAGCCCACCACCGCGCCCGGCCACCTCTACAACCTCCTGGCCGCGGTCACGGCCAGCGACGGGGGCACCTACTTCATCGACGTGCCCAACCGGCAGTTCGTCAACGCCAACCGCTACAGCCTGGCCGACGACGCCGGCCTGGTGCCGGTGATCGACGCTCTTCCCCTCCTCAGCCCCTCGCTGCTCAACCCGCCCACCTTGACGGTGGACACCACCGCCTCCGAGCCCGGGGTCACCCGCACCACCCTCTGGCGCGCCTTCTGGCACGCGCCCATCCTCGGCCTCGACAGCCGCGGGGGCATCCTCACCCACACAGCGAGCGGCACCCTGCTCTTCTCCAGCTCGCCGGCCAACTTCGCCCTCTGGCAGAACGACCCGGTCATCCAGTTCGCCGCCGGCGACGTGGTGGCCTTCAGCGCCTTCTTCCTCGCCGGCGACAACTCGCCGGCCTGCCAGCTGGTGGTCAACGCGGAGGTGCCGCTCCGCTTCGAGCTGACCATTCTGGCCGTCAACGCCGACTCGCTGGAGCTGGCGGAGCTGCCCGACACGCCCGACAAGATCGGCTTCCACCCGGACGAGTGCACGGTGCTGGGCGCCGTCGCCCAGGTGCGCACGGGCGGGGCCCGCCCCTGGCTCTTCTACGAGGGCCCCACCGCCAAGGGCCGGGTGGAGCAAGGCGGCACCTTCGTGGTCCACCAGCGCCGGTTCGACTATTCGCGGACGGTGTACGACCCGGGAGATCCGGGGTCGGGCAAGCTCCCGCAGGCGGCGAAGGCGAACGACGTCGCCTTCAGCTTCACCATCGGCGGGCCGGAGCCCACCGTGCAGGCCGGGTTCAGCTGGTCCACCGCGGCCGGCCAGGGCTTCGTGGAGGTGCTGGATTCCATCGCCGCCTCCGGCCTGGCGACCGCCGTCTACCCCTACAGCTCGCCCCGCACGCAAAGCCTCGTTTTTACTTCGATCACAGGCAGCAACGAGCTGATGCAGTCGAACCCGTCGGTGCTCAGCTCCGACCTCGTCTCCGGCATCGTGGTGTACCGCTGAGGGAAAGCTGTTCCAGAGCGGGCCCGGTCCGGTAGACTGCCTGGAGTGACATGAGCGACGATCGAGCCAAGACCCCGCGCACCCTGCTGATCTCCGACCTTCTCTGGGAGACGTTCGCCGCCATGGCGGAGGAGATGGGCAGCGATCGCGACGCGCTGATCAACCAGGCGCTGCACATGTTCGCCCGCCTGAACGGCTACCTCGTGCCAGCGGACCTGGCCCGCCTGGGGATGGTGCCCCGCGCCGCCCTCACCGATTCGGGGCGGCTGCGGATCGCGCCCGCCCCGGAGCCCACCACCCTGGACGCCGACGAACGCGAGGTCCCGCCGGCCGCCCGCGCCCAGCCCGTCGCCCAGCTCAGCCAGCAGCTTGCCGCCGGCGGCACGCGCCGCCCTCCGCCCTCCGCCGAGGACAGCAGCGCCACCACCATGGATCTCTCCGGGGTGGCCATGCTCAGCTCGCCCCGCGTCGCCATCGCCGGCGCGGCCCCGGCCCCCGGCGCCTCCCTGGTGCTGATCGGCGAGGACGGCAGCGAGCTGGAGCGGGTGGGGAAGGATCGCTTCCTCATCGGCCGGGGCAAGCACTGCGACCTGGTGATCAACTCCGGCAAGGTGAGCCGCGAGCACGCCGCCATCGTGCGCGAAGGCGACGCCTGGTTCATCGAAGACCTGGGCTCCTCCAACGGCACCTGGTTCGACGCCCGCCGGATCACCCGCCGCCAGATCCAGGAAGGCGACGAGTACTTCGTCTGCTCGGAAAAGCTGCGCTGCTCGTTCCGCTGAGCGTTCTCGGACGAATTCCGTATTGTGCCCCCGAATCTTCCGGCGGAGGATCGGGGCGTGTCCGCGAGTCTCGCGCTGGTGATCCTCGGGCCGGCGCTGGCCGTCAGCGTGGTCACGGATTTGAGGGAGCGGCGGATCCTCAATGCGGTCACCTATCCGGCGCTGCTCCTCGCCGTGGTTGCCGCCGCCTGGACGGGATTGGTCGGGCAGGCGCTGCTGGGGGCGCTGATCTGTGCCGGGCCGCTGGCCGCGGCGATGTGGCGGGGATGGATGGGCGCCGGCGATGTGAAGCTGATGGCGGTAACCGGGCTTCTGGCAGGAGCGGCCGGCGGGTGGCCGCTTTGCCTCGCGGTCCTCTTCGACGTGGCGGTCGCAGGCGGGGTACTGGCGCTGGCCTTCATCTGCGCGGCGAGGATTCGCCGGCAACCTCCGCCCCGGCACGTTCCCTACGCCGTGGCCATCGCGGCGGGGGCCGCCTGGGCGCTCTGGGCCGGCACACCCATCAGTTGACCGATGGGCGCCGCGCCCTCGTTCTGCCACCGTGGCCGGCATGCGCCGCTTCCTCCTCATCGCCCTCTTGCTCTCTCCCGGAAGCTCCCTCGCCCAGCCCGACGCGGGCGTCATCGCCCTGGGGGTGGGCGAGCAGAAGGTCCTCCAGCTCGCCGACGTCTCCCGGGTGGCCATCGGCGAGCCGGAGATCGCCGACGTGAAGCAGGTGGGCGGCGGGAGCGAGCTTCTCGTCACCGGCCTGGGCCAGGGCCGCACCTCGCTGCTGGTCTGGCGCCGCAACCGCCCCCGCCTCAGCTACCTGGTGACGGTGCGCGCGCAGGATCCGAAGGAGCTGGTGAGCGAGGTGCGGGCCCTGTTGGGAGACCGCGAGGGCGTCCAGGTGCGGGTGGTGGGCGAGAACGTGTACCTGGAGGGCGAGACCCTCACCCCGGAGGACACGGCCCGCGTGCAGGAGGTGGCGCAGCTCTTCCCCGCGGTGCGCAGCTTCGTCCGCCCTTCCGCCAACGCGCGCAAGCTCGCCGCCGGGGAGCTGAACCGCGAGCTGGGCCGGCTCGGGCTCTCGAACGTGACGGCGACCGTGGCGGGGGACGCGCTGCTGCTGGAAGGGACGGTGGAGTCCGACGAGGAGATGAGGAAGGTGGAGCTGCTGGCGCGCTCCGCCGGCGAGAAGCCCGAGGTGCTGGTGGCGGTCGCGGCGAAGAGGATGGTGCTGGTGGAGGTGGACTTCCTGGAGGTGACCGCCGGCAGCGCCAAGGTGGTGGGGGTCAAGCCGCCCTCCTCCATCGTCTCCACCGGCGACGGCGCCACCGCCAGCGTCAGCGTGCTCCAGCCCATCCGCGCCCTCGACTCCGGGCAGACGGAGAAGGAGGGCAGCGTCTCCCTGCACGCCACCGCCGCCGCCGACTTCTCCCTGGGGGCGCGCTTCGACGACGGCAAGGCCCGCGCCCTCAGCCGCCCCCGCCTGCTCTGCGCCAGCGGCGAGAAGGCCGAGTTCCTCGCCGGGGGCGAGGTGCCCCTGCTGATGGCCACGCAGAACCAGTTCTCGGTGGAGTTCAAGAAGTTCGGCGTCCTCCTCCAGATCACCCCCACGGCCGACGCGCGGGGGAACATCGCCACCACCATCTACGCGGAGGTGAGCGACGTGGACCACAGCATCTCCGTGCGCAGCAACGGGATCGAGATGCCGGGCTTCAAGGTGCGCAACCTCCGCACCAGCGTCACCGTCCGCGACGGGCAGACCATCGTCCTCAGCGGCCTCTACGGGGAGGAGGAGAGCAAGGAGGTGTCGAAGGTGCCCCTGCTCGGGCACATCCCCATCCTCGGCGAGCTGTTCAAGAGCCGGAGCTTCCTCGAGCACCGGACGGAGCTGGCGGTGACGGTGACCCCGCGCCTCATCGCTCCCTCCGACGGCAAGGCGAAGGAGATGCTCGACCGCGCCCACAAGTCCTACAAGGAGGCCGGCGAGTCGGTGTCCTTCTCCGTCTTCGATTGACCGCCCGAGCGCAGTTGCGCCATTGTCCGGCCCATGCCCAGGGCGCTCTTGGCGTTGCTGCTGGCCGCGCTCGCCGTTCCGGCCGCCGTCCGCGCCGACTCGGCCTGCCTCTCCGATGCCCAGCGCTACTGCGCGCAGATCCCCATCGGCGAGGGCCGGGTCCTCACCTGCCTGCAGGCGCGCTGGAAGGACCTCTCCAGCGCCTGCCAGCAGGAGATCCAGCGGATCCAGAACCGCTCGCGCGAGGTCGATCAGGCCTGCAGCAACGACGTCTGGTCCTTCTGCCAGGGCGTGGTCCCGGGCGCCGACCGGATCCGCGTCTGCCTCGTCACCCGCTGGGACGACCTCTCCTCCACCTGCCGCGACAAGGTCGCGGAGATCTCGGAGAAGGCGGAGAAGCTGCGGCAGGACTGCGCCGCCGATGTGGAGCGGCTCTGCCCGGGGCTGAAGCCCGGGGGCGGGCAGCTCTGGCTCTGCCTCAAGGCGCAAGAGAGCAAGACCTCCGGCGCGTGCCAGGCGGCGCTGCGATGAGCGGGGGCTGACGTGCCATTCAGCGTCATCCTCACCGAGAAGGGCGGGCCCACGCAGCGGCTCGACTTCGAGGCGGATGAGATCACCATCGGGCGGATCGACGAGAACGACATCTGCCTGCCCAAGGGCAACATCTCCAAGAAGCACACCCGGATCGTGGTCAAGGACGGCCGGATCATCGTCCTCGACCTGAAGTCCACCAACGGCACCTACGTGAACGGCCGCAAGCTGGCCGGGCCCCAGGTGATCTCGCCGGCGGACAAGGTCTACATCGGCGACTTCATCCTCAACGTCGAGCCTCCAGAGCCTCCCCCGGCGCCTCCGGCGCGCCCCGAGGTCCAGGACGGCGAGCCCGAGCCGGAGGAGCCCACCGTCACCCCTTCCATGCCCCGCTATTCCGGCGGCGAGGCGACGAGGAGGGACCCGCAGCCGCAGCCCCCGCCCCGGGCGGCCCCTCCCACGCCGAGGCCGCCGGTCCGGCCCGCCGCCCCGCCGGCCGGCCACGGCCCGCTGCTCAAGGAGGTGCATGACCGGCTGATCGCCGCCCTCGACCTGCGCCGCCTGGACCTGGATGCGCTGGGCTCCGGCGAGCTGTGGAAGAAGGCGGAGGCCGCCGTCCGCCAGATCGTCGGCCGCATGGACCAGGCCGGGGAGCTTCCTCCCCACCTCGACCGCGAGGAGCTGACGAAGGACGTGCTCCACGAGGCCCTCGGCCTGGGGCCCTTGCAGCCCTTCCTCGCCGACGACTCGGTGAGCGAGATCATGGTGAACAGCCCCACCCAGATCTACGTCGAGCGCGCCGGGCGCCTGGAGAAGGTGGACAAGGCCTTCAGCTCCCCGCAGGCGGTCCTGGGGATCATCGAGCGGATCGTGGCGCCGCTCGGCCGGCACATCGACGAGTCCTCCCCCTTCGTGGACGCCCGGCTGGCCGACGGCAGCCGGGTGAACGCCATCATCCCCCCTCTGGCGGTGAAGGGGCCCTGCATCACCATCCGCAAGTTCAAGCGCGACCTGCTCACCGCCGACAGCCTGATCGGCCTGGGGGCGCTCACGGGCGCCATGGCGCAGTTCCTCGAGACCTGCGTGCAGATGCGGCGCAACGTCGTCATCTCCGGCGGCACCAGCTCGGGCAAGACCACCCTGCTCAACGTGCTGGCGGGCTACATCCCGGGGAGCGAGCGGATCGTCACCATCGAGGACGCCGCCGAGCTGCAGCTTCCCCAGGAGCACTGGATCCAGCTCGAGGCCCGCCCCCCGAACATCGAGGGCAAGGGGCAGATCTCCATTCGCGAGCTGGTGCGCAACGCCCTGCGCATGCGCCCCGACCGCATCGTGGTGGGCGAGTGCCGCGGGGGCGAGGCGCTGGACATGCTCCAGGCCATGAACACCGGCCACGACGGCTCGCTCACCACCCTGCACGCCAACTCCCCGCGCGACGCGCTGGCCCGCCTCACCACCATGGTGCTGATGAGCGGCATGGAGCTTCCCCTGCGCGCCATCCGCGAGCAGATCGCCAGCGCCGTGCACCTGGTCGTCCAGCAGGCCCGCTTCTCCGACGGATCGCGGAGGATCACCGCCATCAGCGAGGTCTCCGGCATGGAGGCGGAGGTGATCACCATGCAGGACATCTTCCGGTTCCGCCAGGAGGGCCTCGACGAGCAGGGCGGCGTGCTCGGCCGCTTCACGGCCACGGGCTTCGTCCCCCGCTTCTACGACGACCTGCAGCGCCGCGGGGTGCCGGTCGATCTGGAGATCTTCCGCGAGGAAGGGTGATCCCGCCGCCCCGGATCTGGGTTACAACCGCCCGCCGATGCCTTCGCTCTGGCTGGTGGACGGCTCCCACACCATCTTCCGCGCCTATCACGCCCTGCCCCACCTCTCCACCCGGCAGGGGGTGCCCACCAACGCGGTCCTCGGCTTCACCAACATGCTCCTGCGCGCCATCCGCGAAGGGAGCCCCACCCACCTGGCGGTGGCCTTCGACGAGGAGGCCAAGGCGACGCGCAGCGAGATCTACCCGGGGTACAAGGCGACGCGCGGCGCCCCGCCCGAGGACCTGACGCCCCAGTTCCCCCTGGTCCGCAAGGTGCTGGAGGCGCTGCGCATCCCCGCGGTGGGCTTCCCCGGCTACGAGGCCGACGACGTGATCGCCACCCTCGCCCGCCGCGCCCGCGCCAAGGGCTGGGAGGTGGTGATCGTCTCCGGCGACAAGGACCTGATGCAGCTGGTGGTGAACGGCATCCGCTGCTACGACTCGATGTACGAGAAGTGGTACGGGCCGGCCGAGGTGGAGGAGAAGTGGGGCGTGCCGCCGGAGCAGGTGGCCGACCTGCTCGCCCTGACCGGCGACAAGATCGACAACATCCCCGGGGTGCCCGGCGTGGGGGAGAAGACGGCCGCCGGGCTGCTCAAGGAGCACGGCTCGCTGGAGGCGGTGCTGGCCAACGCCCCTCTGGTGAAGAAGCCCAGGCTGCGGGAGAACCTCCTCGCCAACCTGGACAACGTGCGCCGGGGACGGAAGCTGATCGCGCTCTACGACCAGCTCGACCTGCCGGTGCAGCTGGAGGATCTGGAGCGCAAGCCGGTGGACGAGCCGCTGGCGCGCAAGCTCTTCACCGAGCTGGAGTTCGTGCGGCTGATCAACGACCTTCCCCGGCCCGCGCCCACGCCCCCGAGCGGCGCCCGCTCCACCGCTTCCACCCTGGAGCAGGTGCAGCGCCTGGTGGACAAGGCCCGCGCCGCCGGGCGCTTCTCCATCCTCACCCTCACCAGCGAGGACGAGCCCCTGCGCGACGAGCTGCTGGGACTGGCCGTCTCGCTCCCCGACGAGTCGGTCTACGTTCCCCTCGGCCATCGGGCGGCGGGCGGCGCCTCGGGAGCGCTCTTCGCGCCTGCCCGGATGAACGCGGGCAAGGCCATCGCCCTGCTCAAGCCGCTGCTCGAGGACCGCGAGCTGATCAAGGACGGCCACGACCTCAAGCGCGACGTCGACGCCTGGCGCCGGATGGGCGTGGCCCTCACCGGGCTGGGCCTCGACTCGCGTCTCGCCTCCTACCTGATCGATCCCACCGGCCGCGACCACTCGCTGGTCCAGACGGCCCGCGAGCGCATCAGCTGCGAGCTGCCGCTGCTCAAGGACCTCTGCGAGCGCACCGGGAAGGGAAAGAAGGCCACTCCCCTGCCCGAGCTGCCCGTGGACGAGACCTCCGCCGCCGCCTGCGCCCTGGTGGAGGGGGCCCGAAGGCTCTGCGACGCCCTGGGAGAGGACCTGCGCGCCGATCCCGAGCTGCTCGGCCTCTACCAGGGGATCGAGAGACCCTTGATCGAGGTGCTGGCCGGGCTGGAGCTGACCGGCATCCGGATCGACGTCCGCCGGCTGCAGCAGCTCTCCGAGGAGATCGGCAAGCAGATCGACGCCCTGCTCCAGGAGATCTTCCAGCTCGCCGGCGGGGAGTTCTTGCCCGCCTCCACCCAGCAGCTCGGCGAGGTGCTCTACAAGAAGCTGAACCTGCCGGTGCTGAAGCGGGGCAAGACCGGGCCCTCCACCGACCAGGAGGTGCTGGAGGAGCTGGCCCAGCAGCACCCGCTGCCCGCCAAGGTGCTGGAGCACCGGCAGCTCACCAAGCTGAAGAGCACCTATCTCGACGCGCTGCCCGCGGTACTGGGGAAGGACGGGCGGCTGCACACCACCTTCGACCAGGCGGTGGCGGCCACGGGCAGGCTCTCCAGCGTCAACCCGAATCTGCAGAACATCCCCATCCGCACCCCCGTCGGGGCGAAGATCCGCGAGGCCTTCATCCCCGAGGCGGGCTGGAAGCTGCTCAGCGCCGACTACTCGCAGATCGAGCTGCGGGTGCTGGCCCACGTCTCCGGCGACCCGGTGCTGCGCGCCAGCTTCCTCTCCGGCGAGGACCTGCACGCGCGCACCGCGGGTGAGACGTTCGGGGTGCCGCCCTCGGAAGTGACCCGGCAGCAGCGGGACATCGCCAAGATGATCAACTACGGCATCGCCTACGGCCTCTCCGCCTTCGGGCTGGCCCACCGCCTGGGGCTGGAGAAGAGCGAGGCGGCGGACATCATCGGCCGCTACTTCTCCCGCTACGCCAAGGTGAAGGAGTGGCTGGACGACACCATCGCCTCGGCCCGCAGCAGCGGGATGGTGAAGACCCTCTTCGGGCGCCGCCGCTACCTGCCGGACATCAACAGCAAGAACCCCAGCGCCCGCAGCGCCGCCGAGCGCACCGCGGTGAACACCCCCATCCAGGGCACCGCGGCCGACCTGGTGAAACGGGCAATGCTCAAGGTGGACGCGGCCTTGCGGGGAAAGTACCGGGCCCGCATGCTGCTCCAGGTCCACGACGAACTGGTGCTCGAAGCCCCCCCGGAGGAAGTCCGGGAGGTGGGACCGATCGTCCAGCAGCAAATGGCCGGGGCCGCGGAGCTGGCGGTGCCCCTGGTGGTGGACCTGGGAGAAGGAGAGACATGGGCAGAAGCACACTGATCGCGCTCCTCGCGGCGCTTTGTGCGTGCAACGAGGATGATCTCGCGCCGGTGGTCCGGCCCGACGCCGGCGACCCCTGCACGGCGGGAAGCCATACCTGCGCGGGCGTCAGCCGCTGCGTGAACTCCTACTGCGTGCCTGCCTGCACGGGCGGCGCCGCCTGTCCAACGGGCACCACCTGCGCCGGCGCCGCCCTCCCGGATGACGTCTGCCTTCCCCAGGCTCCCATCACCTGCGTCACCACCCTCGATTGCCCGGTGAACCAGGGTTGCCTGACCGGGCACTGCGTCTCCATCGAGACCCTGGCCGACGGAGGCATCACCAGTTGCACGGTGAACGCGGTGCAGGACAAGTGCGCCCCCGACGCCTGGTGCACGCTGGAGGTCAACGGGCTCGCCACCTGCATCGGCCTGCCGCTCTGCGGGGCGGACGGCGGCTGCCCCCCGGGCGCCCTCTCGCAGGCCTGCAACCTGCACG
>DATKAG010000132.1:0-26742 GCA_035498355.1 Myxococcales bacterium
GTCAGCGCGATCCGCACGCAGATTGCGAAGTGGGCCGTCGAAGGTGACTTGCGCCGCGAGGTGTCCATGAACATCAAGCGGCTGATGGACATGGGCTCGTGGCGCGGCATGCGCCACCGCAAGGGCCTGCCGGTGCGCGGCCAGCGCACGCACACCAACGCCCGCACCCGCAAGGGCCCCAAGCGGGGCATCGTCCGCCGCGTCGTCAGCGCCGCCCCTCCCGCCAAGTAAGGACAGAGCGAAATGGCCGAAGAGCAGAAGCCGCCCGCAGCACCGTCCGCCCCTGCCCCCGCCGGCGCCGCCCCAGCCGGGGCCCCTGCCGCCGAGCGCAAGGGCAAGAAGAAGACGCGCAAGAACGTGCAGACGGGCATCGTCTACATCCAGAGCACGTTCAACAACACCATCATCACCATCACCGACGTTTCGGGGAACGTGATCTCCTGGTCGTCGGCGGGCGCGCGCGGGTTCAAGGGCTCGCGCAAGTCGACCCCCTTCGCCGCCCAGGTGGCCGCGGGCGACGCCGCCGCCAAGGCGATGGAGCACGGCCTGAAGAACGTCTCGGTGATGGTCAAGGGCCCCGGGGCAGGACGGGAGTCGGCGCTGCGCGCGCTGGCCGCCGCCGGCCTCAAGGTCACCCTCATCCGGGACATCACGCCCATCCCGCACAACGGCTGCCGGCCGCCCAAGCGCCGCCGCGTCTAAGGAGCACGCCCGAGATGGCCCGCTACACCGAATCCTCCTGCCGCATCTGCCGGCGCGAAAACCTCAAGATGTACCTGAAGGGCGACCGCTGCTACACGGACAAGTGCGCCATCGAGCGCCGCCCCTACCCCCCGGGCCAGCACGGCCAGGGCCGGGCCAAGTTCTCCGAATACGGCGTGCAGCTGCGCGAGAAGCAGAAGGTGAAGCGTCTCTACGGCCTCTTGGAGACGCAGTTCCGCGGCTACTACCTGCGGGGCAGCGCGGCCAAGGGCAAGACGGGCGAGAACCTGCTGCAGTTCCTCGAGCAGCGCCTGGACAACGTGGTCTTCCGCCTGGGCTTCGCCGACACCCGCGCCGAGGCCCGCCAGCTGGTGCGGCACGGCCACTTCCGGGTGAACGACCGCAAGGTGAACATCCCCAGCTTCCAGGTGAAGGTGGGGGACGTGGTGGCGGTGAAGGAGAAGTCGCGGAAGGTGGTGCGCATCAACGAGGCGCTGGAGGCGGTGGACCGCCGCGGCGTCCCGGCCTGGCTCGACCTGGACAAGGGCGGGTTCAAGGGCACGGTGAAGAGCACCCCCAGCCGCGACGACATCACCATGCCGATCCAGGAGCAGCTGATCGTCGAGCTCTACTCGAAGTAAGGCGCAGTCTGCGGCGGACGACCCGATGGCGCCCCGCAATCCGGCGGGGAGATGGGCGGCGCCGCAAGGAGAAGAACAAGTGGCAGAAGCGTTGATCGCGAAGAACTGGCGCGACCTGATCAAGCCGCGTGCTTTGCACGTCGAGCAGGACACCCTCACCGACACCTACGGCAAGTTCGTCGCCGAGCCGCTGGAGCGCGGCTTCGGCATCACCCTGGGCAACGCGATCCGGCGGGTGCTGCTCAGCTCCCTGCAGGGCGCGGCCATGACCAGCGTGCGCATCGAGGGGGTGGAGCACGAGTTCACCACCATCTCCAACGTGGCCGAGGACGTCACCGACATCATCCTCAACCTCAAGGAAGTGCTCCTGCGCATGCACACCCAGGAGGAGAAGACCATCCGGGTGGAGGTGGAGGGGCCCAAGGAAGTGAAGGCGGGCGACATCATCGTCGACCAGGACGTGGAGGTGCTCAATCCCGGGCACCACCTCTTCACGGTGGGCGAGGGCGGACGGGTACGGATGGAGATGACCTGCCGGCGGGGCCGCGGCTACGTGCCGGCGGAGCGGAACAAGGTGGTGGGCGCGCCCATCGGAGTGATGCCCATCGACTCGCTCTTCAGCCCGGTGAAGAAGGTCAACTACCAGGTGACCAACGCCCGCGTGGGCCAGGCCACCGACTACGACCGCCTCTCCCTGGAGGTGTGGACCAATGGCTCGGTCACCCCGGCCGACGCGGTGGCCTTCGCCGCCAAGATCGTCAAGGAGCAGCTCTCCATCTTCATCAACTTCGACGAGACGGAGGAGCCGGCCCCCATCGAGCTGCCCAAGAGCGAGGAGAAGCTGAACGAGAACCTCTTCCGCTCGGTGGACGAGCTGGAGCTCTCGGTCCGCTCCGCCAACTGCCTGCAGAACGCCAACATCAAGACCATCGGCGACCTGGTGCAGAAGACCGAGGCGGAGATGCTGAAGACCAAGAATTTCGGGCGGAAGTCCCTGAAAGAGATCAAGGAGATCCTGGCCGAGATGGGCCTCTCTCTGGGGATGAAGCTGGAGAACTGGCCGCCCAAGCCGCCGACGGCGCAGGCCCCGGCGCTCAAGCAGTAGAGGAGCCTTCGCCATGTCCCGCCACGCCAACACCGGCCGCAAGCTGAGCCGGAACTCCAGCCACCGCAAGGCCCTGCTCGGCAACCTGGTCCGGGCGGTGATCCTCAACGAGAGCATCCACACCACCACCCCCAAGGCGAAGGAGACGCGCAGGCTGGTGGAGCGGGTGATCACCAAGGCCCGGGAGAACACGCTCTCCGCCCGGCGGGTGGTGCACAAGACGGTGCGCGACCAGGCGGCGCTGGCCAAGCTCTTCGAGACCATCGGGCCGCGCTTCAAGGAGCGCCCGGGCGGCTACACCCGGATCATCCACGTCTCCAACCGCCTGGGCGACAACGCCCCCATGTCCATCCTCGAGCTGGTGGAGAAGTCCGAGAAGACCGAGCCGGAGAAGAAGGCCGCTCCGGAGAAGAAGTCCGAGGAGAAGAAGGAGGCCAGGGCCTCCGCGGAGAAGCCGGCGAAGCAGAGGAAGGCGAAGAAGTCCGAGCAGAAGAAGGCCGAGGAAGAGAAGAAGTAGCCTTAGTCTGCCAATCGCCCGCGAATCCGGGAGATCAGCTCCTGGTTCTCGAAAGGCTTGCGGATGAATTCCTCGGCGCCGGCGGCGAGGGCGCGTTCGACCACGTCCTTGCCGGGGCGGGCGGAGACCACGAAGACGGGGACGTCGCGGGTGCGGGGATCCTTCTTCAGCTCCCGGCAGAGATCGAGCCCGTCGCGATCGGGCATGGCGATGTCCAGCAATACGAGATTCGGGACCGCGTGCTCCAGCTTCTCCAGCGCCGCCGCCGCGCTGGTGGCCACGGTGGAGTCGATGCCCTCCAGCTCCAGCAGGGTGGCGAGGAAGGTGACGATCTCCGGGTCGTCGTCGACCACCAGCACCCGCCGCCGCAAGGAGGACTCCTCCGCTGCGCTCATTCGCGCAGCTCCGTCTCGAAGCGCCCGCGGGCGGTGTCCACCAGGATGGTCCGGGGCTCGATGTTGCGCGGCGCGTACGTCGGCTTTCCCTGCGGGTCGCGGATGGCGAACTTGTTCACCGGCAGCATCACGTGCCCGCCCGCTCCTACCTCCTCGGTGCGGAACTCGTAGATGCCGTTGAGGGTGATGGTGACGTTGCGCCAGGGCTTGCCCGAGTCGTTGCGCACGAAGATCTGCGTCATCGCCGGCAACTCCACCCGCTGCACCCGCACGTAAGCGCTGAGCACGTTGTCGGTATAAAGCTGCCCGGCCAGCGTCGCAGCCACAATCGCGAAATAGCTGCCGAGCGCGTAGGCGCGCCAGCGGGAGTGCTCCGGCCGGGCGCGGAAGTCCGCCAGGGCGCTGCCCCCGCGGCTGGCCACCTGCCCGAAGACCTTGCTGGTGACGCGGATCAGCCCCCGGGCCGCAGCCGCGAGGCCGCTGCCGATGCTCGCCCCCAGCGAACGCTTCTGCGTCTGCGACGCCGGCTGGGAGGGGGCCGGCGGTGCTGGGACATCACCCACGAATCCATCGTACCCGAGGATCCCTCGATGGCAAGGCAGCGACCGTTACGACGCCCTGTGTCAATCAGCCAAGCCGCGAGTTCCCCGGTGTTTCCCCGGCGGGGCAATCATCGGCTCCACCGGGCTGGGTCCGGCGCCCGCCAGCCTGTGCAGCTCCAGCATGGTGGCGCGGGTGCGACGCAGTAAGTCATCGCGGTCCGCCGCCGTCAGGCCACGGGTCTCGATGGGCCTCCCCACCACCACCCGGATGGGGTGGCCGTACAGGCGATAGGTGTGCTTGCGCAAGGCGTGCTGCGCGCCGTCCACCGCGACGGGAACGATGGGCACCTGCGCCTCCAGCGCCAGCATGAAGGGCCCCTTCTTGAAGGGCAGGATGGTCCCGTCCACCGACCGGGTACCCTCCGGGTAGAGGGTGACCACCGTCCCCCGCTCGCGGATCTGCCGCGCCGCCCTGGCGAGCGAGGAGATGGCCCGCTCCCGGTGATCGCGATCCACTTCCACGTACCCGGCGAGCCGCAAGTGCCAGCCGATGAAGGGCACCTTGAACAGCTCCCTCTTGGCCGCGAAGACGAAGGGCGTGTCCTTGAGCGCCACGAAGAGGGCGAGGATGTCGAGCATGCTGTGGTGGTTGGAGAAGTAGAGAAATCCCCCTTGCGGCGGAGCTTCCAGCAGGCGCTCCACCACCACCGGGCAGCGCGCCGCCCAGAGGATGCTCGCCGCCCAGGTGCGCGCGCACCAGAGCTGCCACCGCCGCCCCGCCTGGCCGGGAACGAGGAGACCGAAGAGCGTCAGGGTGAAGAAGAAGACCGTGGCCAGCGCCGTCCAGGCCATCGCCAGCCAGAAGCGCGCGCAGGCGAGCGCATGATCCAGCTCGGCGGAGCCTTTCAGGGTGACGTCCACGAACCGCTCCTCCTCCTATCGCCAGGCGATGGCCCGAAAGGCCGGATCCTGCGCCCAGCGGGCGAACGCGGGATCGCCCCGCATCTGCGAGAGCGAGCTCTCCGTGACCTTCCGCGCCGCCTGCTCCAGCGCCTCGCCCTTCAATCCCTGCTCCGCCAGCCGGTCCCGGGCGTCGGGACCCACCCGCCCCACCGCCTGCGCCAGCGCCTCCAGCGCGGCGGGACCCTGGCCGCCCGCCGCGAACACCCGCGCCAGCCCGTAGTAGCCCTGGGGCGAGGCGGGCGCGACGGAGACCAGCCTCTGGAACGTCGCCTCCGCCTCCGTTGCCTGTCCGTCCTCCAGCAGCGCCAGCCCGTACTGGTACAACGCCGGGACGTTGTCGGACTTGAGGTGCACCGCCCGCTCGTAGTCGAGCAGCGCCGCCTTCTTGTCGCCGGCGCGCGCCGCCAGGTTGCCCCGCGAGAGCAGGAGGTAGAGGTTGGTGGGCGCCCGCTCGAGGCCCGCGCTCAGCTCCGCGCGGGCGGATGCCCAATCGCCCCGATCGCTCAGCACCCGCGCCGCGCCCACCCGGGCGGTGACCGAATCGCCGTCGACCGCCGAGGCGTCGCGATAGGCGAGGAGCGCTTCGTCCTTGCGCCCGAGATCGTAGAGGGTGTCCCCCAGCCGCTCGCGCGCCTGCGCGCTGCGCGGGGCGAGCCGGGCCGCCTCGCGGTACTCCGCCACCGCCTCCTCGGCGTGGCCGGTGTTCACCAGGACGTTCCCCCGCGCCAGGTGGGGCGCCGAGGCGTCGCTCTTGCACGCCCAGAGAAGGGCCAGCGCGAGGACCAGGTGCCGCTTCATCGCGGGCGCAGGATAGTCGACGCCCTCCACCCGCGGAAGCCGATTATGCGGGCGGCAGGGTGAGGACGAACGTCGCCCCTGCTCCTTCGCCAAGGGCGAGCGTGCCGCCGTGCGCCTGGGCGATGTCGCGGCTGGTGGCCAACCCCAGCCCGTTCCCGCCGGGGCGGGTGGTGACGAAGCGAAGGAAGATCCGCTCCCGGTTCTCCTCCGGCACCCCCGGCCCGTCGTCCGCCACCACCACCTGCGCCCGCCCCTCCGCGGTGCGGGAGGTGCCCACGCTGATGCGGGTGCGGGCGAAGTCCAGGGCGTTGAGCAGGAGGTTGAGGAGGAGCTGGCGGATGGCGAACGGGTCGGCGTCCACCCGCGGCGGCTCGCCCGCGGTCTGCTCCAGCTGCAGGTCCTTGATCCGCGCCATCGGGCGCACCATCTGCAGCGCGTCGTCCACCAACTGGTTCACGTCCTGCGGCTTGCGCGCCACCTTCTCCCCCGCCGAATAGCTGAGGAAGCTCTGCAGCTGCGCCACCGTCCGCCGCGTCTCGTTCTCCAGCTCCTTGAGGTGCCGCGTCACCCGGGGATCGGTCTGGGCGCGCTCCGCCGCCGTCCGGGCCAGCTCCGCGAACCCCAGCACCACGGTGAGCCCGTTCTTCATCTCGTGGGCGAACCCGGCGGTGAGCAGGCCCACCGTGCTGGTGCGCTGCGCGCGCTCCAGCGCCACGGAGATCTCCGCCAGCCGCCGCTGCAGCGTCCAGGCCGAGGCGACGCCGCCCGCGGCCAGCAACAGGACCGCGAGATAGAGCAGCCCGCCCAGGTTCGTCCCCTTCCAGAGCGAGACCACCAGGGCGATGGTGGAGAGGAGGAAGATGATCGGCCCCCAGTACAGCGCCGCCACCGCCACGCGCCGGGCCCGCAGCGCGGCGAGGATTCCGGGAGAGGGCGGACGCCGCTTCTGCACGCGCGCCATATAGCAGAAGTGGAATGCGGAGCGGACGCGATGCATCATGCGCCGCATGGGCCTGGAAGGGCGGCGGGTCCTCCTCTGTGTCGGCGGAGGGATCGCCGCGTACAAGTCCTGCGAGCTGGCCCGCCTGCTGGGCAAGGCGGGGGCGCAGGTCCGCGTGGCGCTCACCCCGGCGGCGCAGCGCTTCGTCACCGCCATCACCTTCCAGGCGCTCACCGGGAACCCGGTGTCCACCGATCTCTTCTCCCTGGAGCAGGAGCTGGCCGCGGGGCACATCGCCCTGGCCGACTGGGCGGAACTGGCGGTGGTCGCCCCGGCCACCGCCAACCTGCTCGCCCGCCTGCGCATCGGCCAGGCGGACGACGCGGCGGCCGCCGCGCTGCTCGCCATCGATCCCCGGCACTGGCTGCTCGCCCCGGCGATGAACGAGAAGATGTGGGCCAGCCCGGCCGTGCAGGAGAACGTCCGGGTGCTGCGGGAGCGGGGGGCGCGCAGCGTGGGGCCGGAGGTGGGGGAGATGGCCGAGCGCAGCCATGTCGGCCCGGGGAGGATGTCGGAGCCGGTGGAGATCCTCGCCGCCTGTGCCGCCGCCCTGGCCCCGCGCGACCTGGACTCGGTGCCGGTGCTGGTCACCGCCGGGCCCACCCGGGAGATGCTCGATCCCGTCCGCTTCCTCTCCAATCCTTCCTCCGGTCGCATGGGCTACGCCATCGCCGAGGCGGCGCGCGATCGGGGGGCGAAGGTGACCCTGATCACCGGGCCGGTGTCCCTGGCCCGGCCGCCCGACGTGCGCACGGTGGACGTGATCTCCGCCGACGATCTCTCCCGGGCGGTGGACCAGAACCTCCAGGGAATGAAGGTGGTGGTGATGGCCGCCGCCGTGGCCGACCAGCGGCCCAAGGCGCGCGCCCGGCAGAAGGTGAAGAAGCAGCCGGGGGAGGAGAGCCTCACCCTGGTGCGCACGCCGGACATCCTGGCGGGGCTGGGGGCGCGGGCCAGCCGGCCCCTGCTGGTGGGATTCGCCGCCGAGACGGAGAACGTGGAGGCGAACGCGCGGGAGAAGCTGCAGCGCAAGAACCTCGACCTGATCGTCGCCAACGACGTGGCCCAGGCCTTCGGCAAGGAGACCAACCAGGTGCTGGTCCTGGGCAAGGACGGGGCCCGCCGCCAGGTCCAGGGATCGAAGCTGGTGGTGGCCCATGCCATCCTGGACATGGTCCGGGAGCGTTTGCCCGGCTAGACTGACGCCATGAGCGAGCTGGTCGACGAGGTCCGTGCCTGGCTCGCCTGGGCGCAGGACAGCGGGCTGAAGAACCTGGCGGGCGCGGAACGGCGGCCCGAGCCGGCGAACCGGCCGGCGGAGGCGGAGCCGAAGGTGAAGCTGGCGGTGCTGGAGTCGGTGCGCAAGGAGCTGGGCGACTGCACCCGCTGCAAGCTGCACCGCACCCGCACCAACATCGTCTTCGGCGTGGGCGACCCCGAGGCCCGGCTGATGTTCGTGGGGGAGGGGCCGGGGGAGGACGAAGACCTGAAAGGCTACCCGTTCGTGGGCAAGGCCGGGCAGCTCCTGACGAAGATGATCGAGGCCATGGGCCTGCGCCGCGAGGACGTCTACATCTGCAACACGGTGAAGTGCCGCCCGCCCAACAACCGCAATCCCGAGCCCGACGAGCTGGCCGCCTGCGAGCCCTTCCTCAAGGGCCAGCTGGCGGCGGTGAAGCCCGAGGTGATCGTCACCCTGGGCAAGTTCGCCGCCCAGTCGCTTTTGCGCGAGCAGACGCCCATCACCCGGCTGCGCGGCCAATGGCGCGAATACCAGGGCATCCCCCTGATGCCCACCTTCCATCCCGCGTACCTGCTCCGCAGCCCGCAGGAGAAGGGCAAGGTCTGGGAGGATCTGAAGCAGGTGATGAAGAGGCTCGATCTCCCGCTCGCGAAAGGAGGAGCGTCGTGATCCTCGCCATCCTTCTGGCCGCCTCCGCGGGGCCGGTGGTGCACTACGCGGAGCTGAAGGGGTCGGTCGATCCCGGCTCCGGCGACTTCCTCATCGGCGCCATCCGCGACGCCGAGGACAAGGGCGCCGAGGCGCTGGTGGTGCGGCTGGACACGCCCGGCGGCGCGCTGAACAGCACCCGCGACATCGTGCAGGCCGAGCTGAGCGCCAAGGTGCCTATCGTCTTCTGGGTGGGGCCTCCCGGGGCCCGGGCCGGGTCGGCCGGCGTCTTCCTCACCCTGGCCGCCCACGTGGCCGCCATGGCTCCTTCGACCAGCATCGGCGCCGCCCACCCGGTGGAGCTGGGCGGCGGCGGGGAGGAGAAGAAGGACGAGAAGAACACCATGGTGCAGAAGCTGGAGAACGACACCGCCTCCTTCGTCAAGGGCATCGCCGAGCGCCGCTCGCGCAACGTGGAGTGGGCGGAGAAGGCGGTGCGGGAGAGCGAGAGCGTCACCTCCTCCAAGGCGCTGGAGCTGCACGTCATCGACCTGATCGCCGAGGACGTTCCCGAGCTCTTGCGCAAGATCGACGGGCGCAAGGTGGACCTGGGAGGGGGAGAGCGGCGCACGCTGCACACGGCGAGCGCCGAGGTGCGCAACGTCTCCTGGGCGGTGAAGGACCAGGTGCTGCACTGGCTGGCCAGCCCGGAGATCCTCTACCTCATCGCCATGCTCGGGGTGATCGGCGTCATGCTCGAGCTCTTCCACCCCGGCACCGTCGTCCCCGGGGTGGTGGGAGGCATCTGCCTGGTGATCGCCGGCATCGGCTTGCAGATGCTGCCCATCAACGCCGGCGCGCTCCTCCTCATCGTCCTGGGGATCGCCTTCTTCGTCGCCGAGATGTACGTGGGCGGCCACGGGGGATTCGTGGCGGCGGGCCTGGTGTGCGTGGTGATCGGCTCCTTGCTCCTGGTCGGGCACGTCGACAAGGGCTTCTACGCGGACTCCGACTTCGGCATCGGCTGGCGGATCGTGGCCCCGGTGGGCGCGGCGATGGCGGTGATCGCCGGCACGCTGGCCTGGAAGCTCTCCTCCAGCGCGCGGCAGCCGCTGATCACCGGCGGCTACTCGCTGATCGGCGAGGTGGGAGAGATGCGCGACGAAGCCACCCTGCTGGTCAGCGGCGAGCTGTGGAAGGCCCACAGCGCCCAGCCGCTCGCAGCGGGCACCCGCGCCCGCGTGCTGGCGGTGCACGGTCTCACCCTGGAAGTGGCGCCCGAGGGCGCCGCACTGACAAAGGCAACCACATGATCTACTGGGTCTTCGTCATTCCCGTCCTGTTCTGGGTCGTCTCCGGCCTGCGCGTGATCCAGGAGTACGAGTCGGGCGTCATCTTCCGCCTGGGCCGCTTCGCCGAGGTGAAGCGCGCCGGGCTCAACTGGATCGTGCCGGGCGTCGACCGGATGGTGAAGGTGGATCTGCGCACGGTGGTGCGCGACGTTCCCCCGCAGGACGTGATCACCCGCGACAACGTCAGCTTGAAGGTCTCCGCGGTGATCTACTTCCGGGTGATCGACGCCGAGAAGGCGGTCATCCAGGTGGAGAACTTCCTCTACGCCACCTCGCAGCTCTCCCAGACCACCTTGCGCAGCACCCTGGGAAAGCTGGACCTCGACGACCTGCTGGCCCAGCGGGAGAAGATCAACAAGGAGCTCCAACAGGTTCTCGACCTGCACACCGAGCCCTGGGGCATCAAGGTGACGGCGGTGGAGGTGAAGGCCATCGACCTGCCGCCGGAGATGCAGCGGGCGATGGCCCGGCAGGCGGAGGCGGAGCGCGAGCGGCGCGCGAAGGTGATCGCGGCCGAGGGCGAATACCAGGCGGCGGAGAAGCTGGGCATGGCCGCGGACGTGATCCAGGCGCACCCCTCCGCGCTGCAGCTACGCTATCTGCAGACGCTGGTAGAGATCAGCGCGGAGAAGAACAGCACGACCATCTTCCCGCTGCCCATCGATCTGCTCTCGCCGTTCATCAAGCTGGCGCAGAGCGCCGCCGACCAGCTCCCCTCACCGCGGCTCCCCGTCGGAACCGCGCGTGAGTGAGGACCCGTACGGGCTGCGGCGGGTGGTGCGCCCGCAGGGCGTGCTCCCGCAGCAGGCCGAGGTGCTCGACCCCCGCCTGCCTCTCGGACCCGACGAGCTGGCCATCGACGTCGAGCGCCTGAACATCGACGCCGCCTCCTTCCGCCAGCTGGAGGAGGAGTGCGGAGGCGACGCCGGGCGCATCGCCTCCCGGGTGCGCGAGATCGTCGCGGCGCGGGGCAAGATGCACAACCCCGTCACTGGCTCGGGCGGCATCCTCATCGGCCGGGTCGCCGAGGTGGGCCCGCAGCACCCGGCGCGCGGCGAATTGAAGAAGGGCGACCGGGTGTCCACGCTGGTGTCCTTGACGCTCACTCCGCTCCTCCTCGAGGAGATCGGCGCGGTCCACCCGCACGCCGAGCGCCTGGAGGTGCGGGGCAGGGCGGTGCTCTTCGCCACCGGGCTCTGGGCCGCGATGCCGGACGATCTGCCGGAGGCCACGGCGCTGGCGGTGCTCGACGTCTGCGGCGCGCCGGCCTGGGTGGCGCGGCTCTCGGCGAAGGGGCAGCGCGTGCTGGTGCTGGGCGCGGGGAAGAGCGGCTCGCTGGCCTGCGCCCAGGCGCGGAGGAACGGCGCGCACGTCACCGCCCTCGACTCTCGCCGCGATGCCGCGCAGGGGCTCGTCTCCGAGGGCCTGGCCGATGCCTGGCTGGTCGCCGACGCCACCCGTCCGCTGGAAGTGTACGCGCAGACCCGCGGCTCCTTCGACCTGGTGGTGAACTGCGCCAGCGTGCCGGGGACGGAGATGGCCAGCATCCTCTCCGTGCGCGAGGGGGGCGAGGTCCTCTTCTTCAGCATGGCCACCTCCTTTGCCGCCGCGGCCCTGGGAGCGGAGGGGGTGGGCAAGGACGTGCGCCTGACCATCGGCAACGGCTACGCCCGCGGGCACGCGAAGCTGGCGCTGGATCTGCTGCGGCAGACGCCGGCGCTGCAGAGGATGTTCGCGGC
The DNA here is from genome assembly GCA_035498355.1 of Myxococcales bacterium. Classification (GTDB taxonomy): domain Bacteria; phylum Myxococcota; class Myxococcia; order Myxococcales; family 40CM-4-68-19; genus 40CM-4-68-19. The sequence goes on from DATKAG010000132.1 coordinate 11,646, forward strand.
CCGGGTGGCCTGATGGCGCGCGATGCCTGCGCCCTGGTGCTGGCGGGCGGCGAGAGCCGGCGGTTCGGCAGCGACAAGGCGCTGGCGCAGTTCCGCGGGGAAGCGCTGATCGCGCGGGTGCTGCGCACGCTGCGCCAGGCCGGGTTCGCGCAGGTCGCGGTCGCCGCCAAGGAGCCGGCGAAGTACGCCTCCTTCGCTCCCGCCGCCGACCTGTTGCCCGATCTCCGCCCCGTGCAGACGCCGCTCGCCGGCCTGGAGGCAGGGCTGCGCGCCTCCCGCCACCAGCTGGTCTTCGCCTGCGCCGCCGACATGCCCTTCGCCGCGGACGGCGCCCTGATCGACGCCCTCACCGCCGCCATCGAGGGCCACGACGCGGCCGTCCCGCACGCCGGCGGCTCGCTCCAGCCGCTCTGCGCGCTCTGGCGGCGGGATCCCTGCCTGCGCGCCGCGGAGGAGCTCCTCCACGGTCCCCGGCCGGTGGGGCCGCGCGCGATCCTGCCGCTGGTCCGGGCGGCGAAGCTCGACTGGGCGGACGTCCATCCCTTCCTGGATGCGGACACGCCCGAGGTGCTACGCGAGCTGGAGCTCGGCCCGAAGCGCTGAGGCGAGCCGGGCGTACTGCTCCTCGGAGTTGTAGGCCTGCGCCGAGATCCGGATGAGCTGCCGGGGATGGGCGGGAAAGATCATCACCGGGGCCTCGATCCGGTGCTCTTCCAGCAGCGCCCGCTGCAGCGGGTGCCACCACACGCCCTTGGACCAGGGCTCGCCGGTGAAGTCGGGGAGCGGCACCGAGGCCAAGGACCCGAGCATCGACTCCGGGGCCGGCGCCGGAACGCCCAGCGCCTGGCAGAGGATCTGCCGCCCGCGCAAGGCCAGCGAGCGGTTGCGCGCCATCAGCGCGGGCCAGCCGCCGGGGAGGAGGGACCCGAGAAAGTCGATCGCCTCCGGCACGCTGAGGAAGGCCGTGGGATCGTCCGTCCCGGTCCAGTCCAGCTCCAGGCGGAAGCGCGAGCGGTCCTTGCGCGGCGCGTTCGCCCCGTGGCTGATGGTGAGCGGCCGGATCCCTTGCTGGCGGTTGCGGCGCACGTGCAGGAAGGCCGCCCCCTTGGGCGCGCAGAGCCACTTGTGGCAATTGCCGGTGTAGTACGCGGCGCCCAGCCCGCGCAGGTCGAGCGGCAGCATTCCCGGCGCGTGTGCGCCGTCGACCAGGGTGTCGATGCCCCGCGCGGCCAGGCGCCCGATCAGCTCCGGCAGGGGGAAGATCAGGCCGGTGGGGCTGGTGACGTGATCGAGCAGCGCCAGCTTCGTCCGGGCCGTGGCCGCCGCGAGCACCGCGTCGATCACCTGCCCGGGTGAGGAGAGCGGCCAGGGAACGGTGGCCACCACCACCTTCACGCCCGCGCTCTCGCGCAGGCGCAGGGCGTTCTGGCAGGCGTTGTAGGCGTGGTTGGTGGTGAGCAGCTCGTCCCCGGGCTGCAGGGGGAGCGAGCGGAGCACGGTGTTCACTCCCGTGGTGGCGTTGGGCACGCAAGCCAGGTCGTCCGGATCCGCTCCCACGAACCGCCCCAGCGCCCCGCGCGCTTCGTCGAGCAGGCCCTCCAGGTCGCGGGCGAGGAACTGCACCGGCTGGCGCTCCAGGCGGGCTCGCAGCTCGCCTTGCGCCTCCAGCACCGGCCGCGGGCAGGCCCCGAAGGAGCCGTGGTTGAGGAAGTCGATCCCCGGGTCGAGCGTCCAGTGCCGGGCCAGCTCAGCCACGCTGGGGCCCGGGCGAGAGCTTCTCCACGAACTCCACCTCGGTGAACCCCATCCCCAAAAAGAGCGAGCGCAGCGACTGGCGCGCCGAGTCGCGGGCCCTCTCCTGCAGCCCCTTGTCCGCGCTCGCCTCCGCCTCGAAGGCGTTGCGCGCCCGCTCGAAGAGCTGGGCGGTCTGCGCCGAGTCGAGGTTCGACCCGATGATCTCCACCTCCGCCGGGTGCAGCTCCACCTGGGTCTGCACCCTGGGCAGCACCACCTCCACCCGGCGGCCCGAGACGCGCAGCGAGTCGACGTCCAGCTTGCGCAGGTCGAGGCCCAGGTGGGCGACGGCGAAGACGATGGCCCGCCCCCGCGGCTGCCGCAAGGTGTAGCTCGCCCACTGGGCCAAAGAGCTCCAGACGGTTGCCTGCTCCTTGGGGTCGGGCGAGAAGTCGATCTTCTTGTAGAGCGAGACGTCCAGCGTCTCCAGCCGGGCCACCTCGCGCACCTTGAGGATCAGCGCGGGCGCATCGGGCAGGCGCGCCTTCTTTTGCGCCAGCTGCCAGGCGACCGTGGCGCCCAGGGCAAAGGCGAGCAGGATCGCCGCCACCGCCAGGAGGTTCCGCATGCGCGCAGCATACCGCGCGCCAGCGGACCACGTTCCCGCACATGCACCTCCCCGAAGGGAATTGACCGCCCCCGGCTCTCCGGTAACGTCTTTCGCAAATGAAAAGCCTGCCCAGGCTCGCCGCGCCGCTCCTCGCCCTGCTGGCTGGATGCGGCGCTTCGCCGGACCTCAACGCGCTGCCCTCCTTCGTGGTGCAGGGTTCCGTCACCAGCAAGACCTACGACGGCAACAGCGACGACCTGCTCACCGGCGGCCTGGGGGCCAGCGGCCTCGTCTCCACCGCCAACCCGCCGGGCTTCGTCAACCCCGTCTCGCCCACGCCCGGAGAGCTGCGCCGGCGAGCCATCTACACCAACTACCGCGCGCTGCTGGACGTCTCCCCGAACGGCGGATACGGCACGCTCTACGGCCCCAACGTCACCGCCGACGGCACTCCCACCCCGGGCGAGGGAAGGATCGCGGGCGAGGAGTGGCTCGCCTTCGACGATGACGGCACCGGCCGGATCAACGTCACCCTGATGGTGCAGGTGCCCGCCAGCTTCGACCCGGCCAATCCCTGCATCGTCACCGGGACCTCCTCCGGCTCGCGCGGCGTCTACGGCGCCATTGCCACCGCCGGGGAGTGGGGCCTCAAGCGCGGCTGCGCCGTGGCATACACGGACAAGGGCAGCGGCATGGGCGTCGAGGACCTGCAGAACGGCACGGTCGACGCCCTGGACGGCACCCGCGCCGACGCGGCCGACGCCGGCACCCGCTCCACCTTCACCGCCGACCTGAGCGACGCCGACCGCGCCGCCTACAACGCGGCCTCGCCCAACCGCTTCGCCGTCAAGCACGCCCACTCGCAGCAGAACCCGGAGAAGGACTGGGGCAAGTACACCCTGCACGCGGTGGAGTTCGCCTATTACGTGCTCAACCAGAAGTTCGGCGCCCCGCCGGGCGACGCCGGCAGCGCGCAAGCGACGCGCAAGTACCACCCGGGACAGATCCTCACCATCGCCGCCAGCGTCTCCAACGGCGCCGGCGCTTCCCTGGCCGCGGCGGAGCAGGACGCGCAGCACTTCATCAGCGGGGTCGTGGCCGGCGAGCCGCAGGTGCAGGTGGCGTCCGCGCCGGCCATCACCCGGGGCGGGACGGCGGTGAGCGCCAGCGCCCGGCCACTCTACGACTACCTCACCCAGGCCGCGCTCTACCAGGGGTGCGCCGCCGGCGCCAGCACGGTGGTCGGGGCGTCCAGCATGGCCTCCCTCACCATCCAGCAGATCACCACCCGCTGCGCCGGCCTGCGGGCCAAGGGCCTGCTCACCGCCACCAACCAGCAGGCGCAGTCCGACGAGGCCCTGCAGAAGCTGCACGCGGCGGGATACGAGGCGGACGCGGACCTGCTGCACAGCACGCACTTCAGCAGCTACGCCACGGTGGCGGTGGCCGTGACCTACGCAAACGCCTACGCCCGGGCGAGCGTGAAGGACAACCTTTGCGGGTACAGCTTCGCCGCGGTGGACTCGGTCTCGGGGAACGTGGCGCCGGTTGGGTCCAGCTCCGCCAACGCCCAGGGCCTGGCGCAGATCTTCGGCACCGGGAACGGCGTCCCCCCGATGGGCCCCATCCAGCTGATCGCCAACCTCTCCTCCGGCGGCGCCCGGCAGGACCAGCTCTCCACCTCGGCCTCCCGGCCCTGGCCCGGAGAGGTGGGAAGCGTCACCGACTTCAACCTCGACGGCATGGACTGCCTGCGCAGCCTCTGGACCGGCGCGGACGACGCGGGCGCGCCCCTCACCGGCGCCTTGCTCGCGCAGTCCAACGCGCTCAAGGCCGGCGTCCAGGAGGTGCTGCGCACGGCCCGCCTGCGGGGTGTGCCCGCCATCCTCGTCCAGGGGCGCAACGACGCGCTGGTTCCCGTCAACCACGGAGCCCGCGCCTACCTGGCCGCGAACAAGGCCGCCGAGGGGGCGGGCAGCCCGACCGTCTACTACGAGGTGACGAACGCGCAGCACTTCGACGCCTTCATCACCGCCTTCACCGGCTACCAGACCCGCTTCGTCCCCCTGCACCGCTACGTGCTCCAGGCCCTGGATCTGATGTACGCCCGCCTGAAGACGGGCGCGGCGCTGCCTCCCAGCCAGGTGGTGCGCACCGATCCCCGGAACACCGCGGGCAGCACCATCCAGGGCTCGAACGTCCCGCCCATCAGCGCCAACCCGGCCCCGGCGGATCGGATCACCTTCGCCAACGGGACGCTGGACGTACCGAACTAGTTTCGGCCGCCGCCTTGCGGGAGCGGCGGGGTTGGGATAGACGCGGCCTTCCCCCATGGCCCAGCTCTTCGTCGAATCGGAGAAGATCGTCCGCGCGCGCGAGCTGGCGCGCAGCGCGGCGGCGGGCCTGCAGGCGTTCATCCATCGGCACACCACCGTCTCCATCGAGCGGACGGTGCTGCGCCTGCTGGGCATCGCCGGCGCCGGCAGCCGGGGCGCCCCCCTGGCGAACCTGATGGTCGACCGCCTGCGCGAGGCGGGCGTCCTGGCGCAGGGCGCCGCCTTCTGGCTGGGTCGCGCCCTGCGCGCCGCGCCGGGCAAGGACCCCCTCCAGGCGGTGGAGCGCATCGCCGCGCACCCGGCGAAGCTGCCCGCGCTCTCCCCGGCCGAGGACGCGCAACTGCGCGAGGAGATGCGGGCCGAGGCGAAGGCGGCGGCCCGCGAGCTGCGCGCCCGCGTGGACCAGCGCAAGCAGCTCAAGGCCTCGCTCCAGGTAGGCTCCTTTCCCGGGGCGCCCTGGAAGTACGTGATCGTCGCCACCGGGAACATCCACGACGACGTGGAGCAGGCCCGGGCGGCGGCGCAGCAGGGGGCCGACGTGATCGCGGTGATCCGCAGCACCGCCCAGTCGCTGCTCGACTACGTCCCCCACGGCCCCACCACCGAGGGCTTCGGCGGGACCTACGCGACCCAGGAGAACTTCCGCATCATGCGCGAGGCCCTGGACGAGGAGTCGGCCAGGCTGGGCCGCTACCTGCACCTCACCAACTACAGCTCCGGGCTGTGCATGCCGGAGATCGCCTACATGGCGGCGCACGAGCGGCTGGACAAGCTGCTCAACGACGCCATGTACGGGATCCTCTTCCGCGACATCAACATGCAGCGCACCTTCTGCGATCAGTACTTCTCCCGCCGGATCTGCGCCTTCGCGGAGATCATCATCAACACCGGCGAGGACAACTACATCACCACCGCCGACGCCGACGAGGCGGCGCACACGGTGATCGCCTCCCAGCTCATCAACCAGGCCTTCGCCCACGGCGCGGGCATGGGCGACGAGCTGATCGGCTTCGGGCATTCCTTCGAGATCGACCCCGCGCGCGAGGACACGCTCCTGCGCGAGTTCGCCATGGCCATGATGGTGCGCGAGCTCTTCCCCAGGAGCCCCATCAAGTACATGCCCCCCACCAAGCACAAGGAAGGGGACATCTTCTTCAGCCACGCCTACGACGTGATCTCCGACCTGGTGGCCATCACCACCGGGCAGGGCATCCAGCTGCTGGGCATGATGACGGAGGCGATGCACAATCCCTTCCTCATGGACCGCTACGTGGCCCTGAAGTCGGCGGCGTACGTCTACCGGGGCGCCCGGCACCTGGGCGAGGAGATCCGCTTCCGGCCCGACGGCATCGTGGCCCGGCGGCAGAGGGAGATCTTCGATCGGGCCCTGGCCCTGCTCGAGGAGGTGGCCAAGGACGGGATGATGGCCGCCATCGGCAAGGCGCGCTTCGGCGACACCGCCCGCACCCCGGAGGGGGGCAAGGGGCTGGACGGCGTGGTGGAGAAGGGGCCCGGCTACTTCAACCCCTTCCTCGAGATCCTCGAGGGGCAGGCATGAGCGGGGCCGAGGAGAAGGAGAAGCACCTCATCCGGCCCTACGGAGACCGGAAGGACGACGGGGTCGTCCAGCTCTCCTTCGTGCTCCCCGTGCCCGCCAGCGAGAAGGCGAAGGAGGCGGCCGCCACGGTGGCCCGGAAGCTGGGCCTCTCCCACGTGCTGGTGGCGGCCATGGAGCGGGCGGGGGAGGGGTACAGCTTCTTCGTCGTCTACGGCCGCACCCACATGCAGCTCGACTACAATTCCATCGAGGTGCCGGTGGTGCTGCACCGCAAGCACGGCTTCGACGAGCTGAACGAGGCGGTCCGCCGCGACCTGGGCCGGCGCATCGTGGTGGTGGGCGCCTGCATCGGCACCGACTCGCACACCACCGGCATCGACGCGATCATGAACATGAAGGGGTACGCGGGCGACTACGGGCTGGAGCGGTACCCGATGTTCCGCGCCGTCAACCTCGGCTCCCAGGTGGAGCCCGCGGCCCTGGTGGCCCGGGCCAGGGCGGAGGGCGCGGACGCGGTGCTGGTCTCCAAGGTCGTCACCCAGCGCGACGTGCACAAGGAGGACGCCCGGGCGCTGATCGAGAGCGCCAGGGAGCAGGGCATCCTGGGGAAGACCCTCTTCCTCTTCGGGGGGCCGCGGGTCGATCACAAGACCGCCCTGGAGCTGGGATTCGACGCCGGCTTCGGGCCGGGGACCCGTCCCAGCGACGTCGCTAATTACATTTATTATCGTATACTGGAGAGAATGGGCAAGCCGCCGGAGCCGCAGAAGACCGCCCACGGCACGCCCGACGCCACCATCCCGCTCACCGGGGAGAAGCTGGGGGAGACCCTGTGAAGAAGGCCACCCTGCGCCTGCGGCTCTCCGCACACGACGCGCACTACGGCGGCGGCCTGGTGGACGGCGCCCGGGTGCTCGGCCTCTTCGGCGATGTGGCCACCGAATTGCTCGTCCGCCACGACGGCGACGAGGGCCTCTTCCGCGCCTACGAGTCGGTGGAGTTCCTCGCCCCGCTGCACGCGGGCGACTTCGTGGAGGTGGAGGGGGAGATCGTCTCCACCGGCAAGACCAGCCGGAAGATGAGGTTCGAGGCCCGCAAGTACATCTCCCCCCGCCCGGAGGTGAGCGACTCGGCCGCCGATCTGCTGCGCATGCCCGTGGTGGTCTGCCGCGCCGTGGGCACCTGCGTGACGCCAGCGGGAAAGCGGAGGCGCAAGTGAGCGCCCCGGCCATCCTCACCGCCGCCATCTGCGGCGCGGAGGTGACGCGGGACATGACCCCGCACCTGCCCCTCACCGCCCGCGAGCTGGCCGAGGAGGCGGTGCGCTGCCGTCAGGCCGGCGCCTCCGTCATCCACCTGCACGTGCGCGAGGACGACGGCACCCCCACCCAGGACCGGGCCGTCTTCCAGAAGGCGCTGGACGAGATCCGCTCGCGCACGGACGTCATCGTGCAGGTGAGCACCGGAGGGGCGGTGGGGATGAGCGCGGACCAGCGGGCCCAGCCCCTGGATTGCGTCCCTCCCCCGGAGATGGCCTCGCTCAACGCCGGCTCCCTCAATTTCGGCGAGGACGTGTTCCTCAATCCCTTCCCCCTGGTGCGCGAGTTCGCCCGCCGCATGCGGGAGAAGCGGGTGGTGTACGAGCTGGAGTGCTACGACGTGGGGCACGTCGAGGCCTGCCTGCGCCTGGCGCAGGAAGGGGTGATCGAGCTGCCCGCGCACTTCGACTTCGTGATGGGAGTGCAGGGTGGGATCGCCGCCAGCGAGGAGAACCTGCGCTTCCTGGTCTCCAAGCTGCCCCGCGGTTGTACATTCAATGTAGCGGGTCTGGGAAAGCACCAGCTCCCCATGGCCGGGTTGGCCCTGCGCATGGGGGGTCACGCCCGCTGCGGCCTGGAGGACAACATCTACCTGGGCAAGGGCGTGCTGGCGAAGGGCAGCTACGAGCTGGTGGCCAAGGTGGCGGACCTGGCGCGGGCCGAGGGGCGCGAGGTGGCCACTCCCGAGCAGGCTCGCGAGATCCTCCGCATTCCCCGCCGGGCTACCTAGACCGGGGAGATCTCCCGCTTCCTCCAGGGGCGCTCCACCTTCTTGCCCTCGCAGAGCTTGAGGTAGTGCGCGAGCAGCGGCCTCGTGTCCCGGGGATCGATCACGTCGTCCACGAACCCCAGCGCCGCGGTCTTCTGGATGTCGATGTGCGGCCGGATCGCCTCGGCGAGCTGCTTCTTCACCTCCTCGGACTGCTTGTTGGCCGCGATCGCCACCATGCCCTCGGCGCCCATCACGCTGATCTCCGCCCCCGGCCAGGCCACCAGGAGATCCGGCTCGTAGGCCCGACCGTTCATCACGTAGTACCCGGCCCCGTAGGCCTTGCGCAGGATCACCGTCAGCTTGGGCACGGTGGCCGAGGCCACCGCGTAGAGCATCTTCGCCCCGTGCCGGATGATCCCCTGCTGCTCCACCTTCGACCCCACCATGAAGCCCGGCACGTCCTGGAGGAAGAGCAGGGGGATGTCGAAGGCGTCGCAGAGGTTGACGAAGCGGGCCGCCTTGTCGGCCGCGTTCACGTCCAGGACCCCGCCCGCCTGCATCGGGTTGTTCGCCACCACCCCGACCGACCACCCGTCGATGCGCGCCAGCCCGGTGACGATGTTGCGCGCCCAGCGCGGCTTGATCTCGAAGAGCTTCCCTTCGTCCACCACCGCCGCGATCACCTTGTGCACGTCGTACGCCTGCCGCGGGTTCTCGGGGACGATGTCGAGCAGCTTCTCCTCCCGCCGGTCCGCGGGGTCCGAGGCCCGCGCCCGCGGCGGCTTCTCCCCGCAGCGCGCGGGGAAGTAGGAGAGGTACTCGCGCACGGCGGCCAGGCACTCGGCGTCGCTGCCCACCTCCAGGTCCGCCACCCCGCTCATCTCCGTGTGCACCTTCGATCCGCCCAGCGCCTCCTCCGTCACCTCCTCGCCCACCACGCTCTTCACCAGGTAGGGGCCGCCGATGGCGATCGAGGAGGTCCCCCGCACCATGGGGACGAAGTCCGCCAGGCCCGGGATGTAGGCGGTGCCCGCGGCGCCCGGCCCCACCATGGCCGCCACCTGCGGCACTACGCCGCTCATCACCACCTGCTCGCGGAACAGGTATCCGGTGTCGGCGAAGGAGGTGATCCAGGACGCCTCCTCCGGGTCCGCGGAGAGCCGGGCGCCCGCGGAATCCACCAGCCAGATCATGGGAATGCGCTCGCGGAGCGCCAGCTCCCTCAGCCGGGCCACCTTCCGCTCCCCCACCGGGCCGATGCTTCCCCCCTGTACGGTAAAGTCGTAGGAAGCCACACAGACCGGCCGCCCGCCGACGGCCCCCGTGCCGCACACCACGCCGTCCGCCGGGGTGGGCGAATCGGCCTTTCCCAGGTGGGTGGCGAGCAGGCCAATCTCATGGAAAGTAGCCGGATCCAGGAGCAAATCGAGGCGGGCGCGGGCGTCCAGCTTGCCCCTCTCCCGCTGGCGGGCGAGCCGGGCCTCCCCGCCCATCTTCTTCGCCTGCGCGCGGCGCTGCTCCAGCTCCTCCGCCTTCTTCCGCATGGACATGCCGCTTCCGTATCAGATCCCCTGCTGTTTGACCCGAACTGGAGGGACGCGTTAGCGTTCCGCCGTTTTCGCAAGTACGCGCAACCGGGGGGGTTCGCGCGATTGATCACTGGAGTGCCGCTCGATGCCTGGTGCGCAGCCTGCTCCTGACCTCCCACATGCGGGAGGAGACGCCGATCCGCTGCTCGGGCGCGTCCTCAACGATCGCTACCTGATCGTGGACGCTCTCGGCCACGGCGGGATGGGGCGCGTCTACCGGGCGATGCAGGCGCCGCTCGACCGGGTGGTGGCCCTCAAGGTGCTGGGCGCCGGCCACGACCGCGACCCGGCCTTCTACAAGCGCTTCTTCCTCGAGGCCAGCGTCACCGCCAAGCTCACGCACCCCAACACCATCACCCTCTACGACTACGGGCGCACCGAGGACGGCATCCTCTTCATCGCCATGGAGTTCCTCGCCGGGCGCACCCTCTCCCAGACCATGCAGGCCGAGGGGCCGCTCGCCCAGGAGCGGGCCATCCACGTGGCCCAGCAGATCTGCCGCTCGCTGCGCGAGGCGCACGCGCTGGGGATCATCCACCGCGACCTGAAGCCGGCCAACGTCATGCTGCTCCTGCAGCACGACGACCACGACTTCGTGAAGGTGCTGGACTTCGGGCTGGTGAAGTTCTTCAGCGGCGACAGCGGCGAGAGCGACATCACCAACGCCGGCACCTTCATGGGCTCGCCGCACTACATCGCCCCGGAGCAGGCGCGCAACCAGGGACCCGACCAGCGCTGCGACATCTACTCGCTGGGCGTCCTCCTCTACCACATGCTCACCGGCCGGGTTCCCTTCACCGCCGCCGCCCCGGTGGACATCATCCTCAAGCACCTGCACGAGGAGCCCGTCCCTCCCTCGACGCTGCGGCCCGACCTGCGCATCGCGCCCGACGTGGAGGAGATCGTCCTGCGCTGCATGGCCAAGGCGCGCGAGGACCGCTACCAGTCGATGGACGAGCTCCTGGTGCACCTCAAGGCGGCCCGGGCCCGCCTCACGGGGATCGCCACCCCCAGCTCCGTCCCGCCCCTCCCCCTGGACCCCTCGGGGCGGGCAGGGCACGCCAGCCAGACTCCTGCCACGCCGCAGCCCGCGCTGCGCATGACCAGCCAGCCGTTGAGCTCCTCGCGGCCCACGCCGGCGCAGGGCGTGGGGCACGTCGCCCGGCCGCCGCCTCCGCCGCCCGACGCCATGGTGGACGAGTACCCGGTGCGGCCCACGCCGCCGCGGTTGCAGCCGGCCACTCCTCCTCCGCCCCGGCGGGCGCCCTCGGCGCTGCGCATCATCCTTCCCTCCGCCCTGATCCTGGCCGCCGGCATCGCCGCCGTCGCCTACGTGCTGCGCTCCCCGGCCCGCCCACCGCCGCCGGCGGCGCCGGTGGAGACCACCGCCGCGCCCGCCGCGCCTCCCGTCCCGCAGCCGGCCGCGCCCCAGCCGCCGCCGGCCGCCGCCGCAACCCCGGCCCAGGCGGAAGCTGCGCCGCCGGCCACGCCCGTCCCGGCGCCCGCTCCGGAGCCCCAGGCCGAGCCGCCGCGGCTCACCCTGGTGGCGGTGACCAGCACGCCCTCGGGGGCGGAGGTGCTGGACTCCGAGCGGAAGTCCCTGGGCAACACGCCGCTGGAGATCCGCGTACCCTCGGAAAAGCAGTTCCAGCTCATCCTCCGGCTCGGCGGCTACGCGCCGGGCTGGGTGGATCGGAAGGCGGAAGGGGAGCGGATGCCCCTGCACGTGCCCCTGAAGAAGAAGACCCTGGGCGGCTACAAGGAAGACCCGTACTGATGAGCGCGCGGACAAAGGGAAGGTGGAGGTTCTTCGGGGAAGCGCTTTGCGCCGCGATGCTGCTCGCGGCGCGGCCGGCGGCGGCCGATGCCCGGGCCGAGGCGAAGAAGCACTTCCAGGCGGGCATGAGGCTGATCGCCGCCGGCAACCAGGAGGGCGGCATCGCGGAGCTGAAGAAGGCCTACGCCATCAAGCCGCATCCCGTGGTGCTCTACGACATCGGGAAGGCCTACCTCGACCACGGGGACATCCCCAACGCGCTCGACTACTTCCGCAAGTACGCCGCCACCAACCCCAGGGACAAGGACCAGGTCCAGGCGATGATCGCCCGCCTGGAGGCCTCCACCGGCAAGACGGCCGAGATGGAAAAGCTGATGGCGAAGATGCGGGACCTGATCGAGAAGGCCCAGCAGCCTCCCGCGCCGGAGGCGAAGCCGGGCAAGGCGCCGGACCTGCAGTCCGCCAAGCCGGCCGACGACGACCTGTTCGAGGAGCAGACGATCTCTCCTCGAACGGCCACGGCCAACGGGAAATAGAAAAGGGCCCGGAGCGCGGCCTGCGCGCCCGGGCCTCGAATCGCGGCCTTCTGGCCGGCGGAAGCTTCAGCCCCGCTGGGCGGCGGGATCGTCGTCGAGCATGTCGTTCGGCGACGGGACCTTGCGCAGCTCGGCCTTGGCGATCTTCCAGGCTTGCTGCACGACCCAGGAGAGGGAGCGGTCGAGCCGCTGCGCCTGGTTCTGGATCTCGGTCAGCATGTCCTCGGGGAAGTACAGGCTCTGTTTGCGTGCGTCGTTGGCCGACATCTACTCGCGCTCCTCGGACGGCCGCTCGCCGCCGATCACGTCGTTCACCGAGGGGAAGCGCATGATCTCGTTGCGGGCGATCTTCCAGGCCTGCTGCACGATCCACGAGAGCGAGCGGTCCTGCCGGTTCGCCTCCTCCTGGATCTCCCGAAGCATGTCCTCGGGAAAGTAGAGGCTCTGCTTCCTCTTGTCCGTACCTGCCATCAAATCCTCCGCCGGAGGGGCGTCCCGCCGCTCGCGGGCCGCGCACAACCGTCCACTCTGTCTAGACTTGGGCGACAGTGGGGTCAAGTAAACACCCACCTGATTCCAGGCCCTCTCCGGGAGCACGAGGGAGGAGCGGCACGGTGCCGCACGCAGCGAAACGGCGTCTCAGCCGATCACGCAGTTCAGGAACGTCGTCCGCCTGCGGAAGAGGATGGCGGCGCAGCAGCGCAGATACGTGGCGGTGCCGAAGTGCCGCACGATCGTCGCCCCGTGGCGGAGGACATCCTTCGTCGTGATCACGCCACAGATCGACATCGGGTGGCTCCTTCGTGAGGCAGTTGAAGGAAGTCCCTTGCGACCTTCGTGCCATGAGGCCAATCGCTCGCTTCTGGCTCAGGAGCGGTTTTCGCCCGCCGGCCCGGGGCAGAAATCCCCGGAAAAAAGGCTGGCCGCAGCGTTGGCTGGGCCAGCCCATGAGCCTGGAGGGGGAGGGGGGGACCCCCAGGCTCAATTCAATCCTGTCGCGGCGGAAGCCGCCGCGCCACCGTTCAGAACCTGCCGTCCGCGCTGGATGTTCCCGCCGCTGACCCGATGCCCCCTTTTTCCGCGGGAAAATTGGGTTCTCAACAGTCTGCGCGCAAGCCCGTAGCGAGAAACGGCGCCGCGCGGCGCTACACTGCGGGCTGGTGGGAAATCCGGCGGACAGCGTCGAACCTTCCGTCGCCACCGGCCTGCCGCACGGCCGCCTGGTCCTGGTGGCCTGCTCCGGGGGGGCTGACTCGGTAGCGCTCCTGACGGCGTGTGTCCGCACCGCGGTCACCTGTGCCGCCGGTCACGTGGACCACGGGCTCCGCCCGGAGTCCGCGGCGGAGGCGGAGCGGGTGCGGGAACTGGCCCGGCGGCTCGACGTGCCGTTCCATCTCGAGCGGATTGAGCGGTTGGACTTGAAGGCCAGCGGACTGGAGGCTTCGGCGCGCGAGGCCCGCTATCGCGCGCTCGCGGACCTCGCCTTGCGGGCGGGCGCCCCCATCGTCGCCACGGCCCATACCCGGCGCGATCAAGCGGAGACCGTTCTCTTGCGGCTCATCCGCGGCGCGGGCCCCGGGGCGCTGGCCGGCATCCGGCGCCAGCGCGAACTGGCCCCCGGGATCCAGCTGCTCCGCCCGCTGCTCGAAGTGTCCCGGGCCGCGACCGAGGAGTACTGCCGCAGGCACGGCCTGGCGTTCACCGACGACCCGCACAACTCCGATCCGGCCCGCGCCCGGGGCAGGCTGCGGGCGCTGTGGCCCCAGCTCCTTGCGCTGAACCCCCGCCTGGAGGAGGCGCTGGCCCGCGCGGCCCGGACCTTCGCGGAGGAGGACGAGCTGCTCGACGAGCTGTCGGTGGCCGGCGCCCGCCTCCACCCGGCGCTGCAGCGGCGGGCGCTCTTGCGGGAAGCGCGCGAGCAAGGGGCGCGGCCGGAGCGGCGGCACCTGGAGGCGATCCTCCGCCTGCTGGAGCGGGGCGAGGGCTCGATCGACGTCCCCGGGGGCCGGGCGGTGGTGCGGTTCGAGGGGAGGCGGCCGCCCGCCAGGCCGGCGGAGGAGGTGGCGATCGCGGCGCCCGGCCGTTACTTCTGGCAGTCGCGGGCCCTGGAGGTTTCGGAAGCGCCCGGCCCGGGAGTGCAGGTCGACGTGCAAGAGGCGCCGTTTCCATGGAAGTTGCGCGGGCACCAGCCCGGCGACCGGTTCCGCCCCGCGGGAGGGCGGGCGAAGAAGGTGGCGGACCTCTGGATCGACGCGCACATCCCCCGCGAGGAGCGCACCCGGCTGGCGCTGCTCGCGGACGCGCGCGGGCGCGTCTTCTGGGTGGAGGGAATCCGCGCCGGCGCCGCCTGCGGGCGCGGCCCCGTCCGCTTCCGGCTGGAGGCGGAAATGAAGCCTTCCGACGGACCGTTACCGTCCAGGCGGCGGCACGAATCCCGTTCTGCTACGATGGATCCCAGGCCTGACGAGGAGCCAAGGTGAGACAGTCGTACAAGACGTTTTTTCTCTGGGCGGTGCTGATCCTGCTCTTCTTCTCGTTCTATTCGATCTTCTCCCGGCAGCGCTCGGCCGAGCCGAAGGAGATCGACGCCAGCGAATTCTACGCCGCGGTGGAGCGGGGCGATGTCTCCACTACCACCGTCAAGGGCAATGTCCTGCAGGGCCAGCTGAAGAACCGGCAGGAGTTCCGCACCGTCTCGCCGCTCGACAGCCAGCTGCTGGAGAAGATGCGCCAGAAGGGCGTGGCCCTGAAGTTCGAGAAGGAGGACTCGCAGTCGCTCTGGGCCCAGTTCCTCGTCTCCTGGATGCCCCTGGGCGTGCTCTGCATCCTCTTCGTCTTCCTCATGCGCCAGCTGCAGGCGGGCGGGGGCAAGGCGATGAGCTTCGGCAAGAGCAAGGCGAAGCTCCTGTCCGAGAACCACAACAAG
>DATKAG010000133.1:0-8199 GCA_035498355.1 Myxococcales bacterium
GGCCGGTGAAGCAGGATGAGGGTGTGCCCCGCCTGCGGCTCGCCCCGATCCTCCTCGTCGTCTCGCTGCCGCCGGCGGCGGCCCAGGCCGTCTCCAGCACCGACCTGGCCTTCGGCGCCTGCAAGGTCTTCAGCGCCACACCCACCGACAGCGCCGGCAGCCTCTCCTGCAACTGCCCCACCGCGCCTCGCCGGGCAGGACGTCACCGCCGGCAACTACTTCGACCTCATCACCATCACCCTGGACTTCTGAGGCCCACCCGCCGCCCCCGCATTTTTCTGGTGAGGCGCCCGGGCCAGGCGCAGGATCGGGCCGCGTGACGCTCCGCCTCACCGCTTTCGCCTTTGCCGCCACCCTCTGCCTGGCCTTCGGGGCCAAGGCGCAGCGCTGCCGGAACATCACCGTCACCGCCCTGGCCTTCGGCAACTACAACGTCTTCACCGCCACCAACACCGACTCGGCGGGCACCATCACCTACCGCTGCAACGCCAGCCTCTCGCCCACCGTGACCATCAGCCTGGGCAACGCCTTCTCCGCCGGGCACCGGAGGATGACGCGCAGCGGGGGAGGCGACTTCCTCTCCTACGACGTCTACTCGGACGCCGCGCGCACCGTCGTCTGGTCCACCACACCGATACCCGTCCCCAGCGGCGGAGGCAACCGCACCCTCAACTATTACGGCAGGGTCTTCGCCCTGCAGGACGTGATGGTGGGGGGATACACGGACACCCTGGTGGTCACCTTCAACTTCTGAGCGAGGCGAGGAAGGCCGCCATCTCCGGGAGCAGGCGATCGCGCAGGGCCACGTCCGCGCGCAACCTCTCCAGCGTCTGCGCCACCGCCTGGCGGGCGGCGGACAGCTCGTGGCGGGCGAGGAACCTCTCCACCTCGTCCAGGTGGCGGCGCTCGGGCAGGCTCCCCAGGGCCTCCACCAGCCGACGGAGGATCATCGGCGAGTCGCCCTTCTGCCGCACCTCCTCCCAGCGCCCCTGCACCAGCCGCCAGGCCGCTTCCCGCGCGGCGCGGTTCGCCAGGAGAGTCCCCAGGTAGCTGGCGAAGTCCTGCATCTGCACGAAGGGATCGAGGGCGAGGTCGACCGCGCGCTGCACCAGCCTGGGCTGCTCCACCATGGCCAGGGCGTGCAGGTAGCGGCGCTTGGCCGCGGGATCCAGCTCGGCCTGGGCGTTCCGGGAGAGCTCCTCGAAGCGCGACTCGTCGGCGGCGCGGGCGGCGGCGGCCACCACGACGTCGAGGAGGTTTGGATCGAGGGCCGGCCCCTCCTTGGCCACGTGCCGCTGGTAGCGGGCGACCGCCGCGGCGGTGACCCCCGGATCGCGTGCCACCAGGGCCAGCGCGCGCAGCACCGCGGCCCTGCGCAGCCTGCGCTCGTCGTCCTCGCCCGCGGCCGGGTCCCAGCCCAGCTCCGCCAGGGGGCCGGCGAAGAGCGAGGCGATGAAGCGGTGGAGCGCGGGCCGATCGGCGTCCGGGACGCTGCGGTGCTCGAGCCAGGAGAGCCGGCCCACCACCTCGTCGAGCACGGTGTGGTCCTGCTCGTCCTTCAGGCCGGCGAGGAGCTGGAGGAAGGGCTCCAGCTTCACCGCGTCGGCCCGCACCAGAGCCCACTGGTCGGAGACGAGCGCCATCCGCTCCTCGGGCCGCAGCTCGGGGAGGGCCGCGATCAGCCGCCGCAGGAGCGGAGCGTCGTAGGCGGCGCGGTAGAAGCCGCGGGCCCCGGCGTTGGCCAGGATCCAGCCGGCCTTCTCCCCGACATCGAGGGTCTCTTCCGGGGAGCGGAGCAGCGCGCGGCGCTCGCGGCCGTCGACCCGCAGGACCAGGGGCACCAGCCACTGCTTCGGCTCCGGCGCCGCCTGCGGATCGGAGAAGAACCTCCGCTGGGTGATGCGGATCTTCCCCTCCTGCTCGGAGAGCGTGACCAAAGGATAGCCGGTCTGCCGGATCCAGCCGTTGGCCAGTTCCAGGATGGGCTGGCTCGAGGCCTCCGCCAGCGCTGCCCAGAGATCGTCGGCGGTGGCGTTGCCCTCGCGGTGGCGGCGCATGTAGAGGCGGATGCCCTCGCGGAACTTCTCCTCCCCCAGGTAGCCCTCGATCATGCGGAGGATGGCGCCGCCCTTCTCGTAGGTGATGGCGTCGAAGCTCTCCCCCGCCTCCTCAGCGTTCTTGATCTCCGCCCGGATGGGATGGCTGGACTTGAGGGCGTCGAGGTGCAGGGCGGCGCCCTTCCCCACCTCGAAGTCCATCCACACCCGCCACTGCGGCCGCCACTGGTCGACGATCTTGTAGGCCATCCAGGTGGCGAAGGCCTCGTTGAGCCAGAGGTCGTCCCACCACACCATGGTCACCAGGTTGCCGAACCACTGGTGCGACAGCTCGTGGGTGATCACCTCGGCCACCCGCTTCTGGATGTTCAGGGGGGCGGTCTTCGGATCGAGGAGCAGCGCCACCTCCCGGTAGGTGACGCAGGCGGCGTTCTCCATCGCCCCGGCCTCGAAGTCCGGCACTCCGACCTGGTCCACCTTCCCGTAGGCGTAAGGCTGGCCGAAGTAGTCCTCCAGAAGCGGCAGCACCGCGCAGGCCACCTCCTGGGCGAAGGCGGTGAGGGCCTGCTTCTGCGGCACCGCCCAGGTGCGCACCGGGTAGGCCCGCGCCTTCTGCTCCGGGCTGGACTGGAGCTCGCCGATGCAGACGGCGATCAGGTAGCTGCTCAGGGGCGGGGTCTCCGCGAACTGCACGGTGCGGGCGCCGTCGGGCTCCTTCTGGTCCTTGAGGATCGGGCCGTTGGAGATGGCCGCCACCCCCTCGGGCAACCCGACCAGCTGCAAATTCCAGCGCGCCTTGAAGGCGGGCTCGTCGAAGCAGGGGAAGACGCGGCGGGCGTCGGCCGCCTCGAACTGCGTCACCGCCAGGGGGCCCGCGCGATAGAGGCCGCGCAGGCCGGGGCTGAACTTGCCGCTCCAGGCCAGGTCGAGCATGGCGCCGCCCGCCGGCAGGTCCTCGTCGAATCGCAGGGTCAGGGTCTCGCTCTCGGCATCGGCGCTCACCGCCGCCTTCACCGCCCGATCCTGCACCCGGGCCCGGGCCCGGGAGAGGGAAAGGCCGATCCCGTGCAGGTGGATCTCGCGCCGGGGAGCGTCCAGGCGGACCTCCAGCTCCATCCGCCCCTCGAAGGCGCCGGCCTCGAGGTCGGGCGCGAGGTGCGCGCTGTAGCGCACGGGCCTGCAGTCGGTGGGGAGGCGGAAGTTCTTGCCGAGCGACACGGGGACCTCCGGTGGAGCGGCCCTTCTACGCACAGACCGGCGCCCGCGTCACCCGGGAAGAGCCGCCGTTGTATCCTGCGGCCTGCGATGATCGTCATCCAGCACGAGCCGGGGGAAGGGCCGGGGGCGCTCGCTCCCTTCCTTTCCCAGCCGCGCTTCGTCCGGACCTGGGCGGGCGACCGCATTCCCCAGGAGGCGGAGGCGCTCTTGGTGCTGGGCGGCGGGATGGGGGTGTACGAGCAGGATCGCTACCCGCACCTGGGCGAGGAGATCCGCCTCTTGCGATGGTGCGTGGAGCGGGAGCGGCCGGTGCTCGGCATCTGCCTGGGCAGCCAGCTCCTCGCCAAGGCGGTGGGAGGCGAGGTGGCGAAGGCCCCGCGGAAGGAGATCGGGTTCTACCGGGTGCGCCTGTCGGCGGCGGCCCGCGAGGATCCGCTCTTTTCCGGGACGCCGGAGAGCTTCGTCGCCTTCCACTGGCACGGCGACGCCTTCACCCTCCCCAAGGGCGCGGTGCCCCTGGCCTCCAGCACCCTGACGCCCCTGCAGGCCTTCCGCTTCGGCCCCTGCGCCTGGGGCGTGCAGTTCCACCTGGAGACGGACGCCGAGGTGCTTTCGGCGATGATGTCGGGCGAGGCGGAGCTTCGCGAGGCGGGGGTGGAGGCGGGGCATCTGCGAGCCCAGGCGGAGCGCGAACTGCCCCGGCTGAACGGGATCGCGCAGCCCATCTTCTCCCGCTTCGCCGCGCTGGTGCGGGGGGCCCTTGTCTGACCTCGACCCCCAGGCGCTCCTCGAGCGCTACCGGCTGGTGTTCGACAACGCCCCGGTGGGGCTCCTGCACTGGGACGCTCACGGGGTGGTCACAGACTGCAACGCGGCCATGGTCGGCATCCTCGGCTCGGCGAAGGAGTCGCTGGTCGGCGTCAACATGCTCACCCTGCACGGCGACCCGAGCCGGGTGCAGATCGCCGCCATCGTCCGCGGCGCCCTGGAAGGCAGGGCGGGGCGCTACGAGGGGCCGTACACCTCGATGACGGGCAAGACCACCCACGTGCAGGCGCTGCTCTCGCCCATCCGCGGGCCTTCGGGCGTGAGCGGGGGGCTGGCGATCGTCGAGGACATCAGCGAGCGCAAGCGCATCGAGGCGGGGCTGGCGCGCGCCGACCGGATGGTCTCCATGGGGACGCTGGCGGCGGGCGTGGCCCACGAGATCAACAACCCGCTGGTCTACGTCACCCTGGGGCTGGAGCTGATCGAGCGGGAGCTTTCCAGCTTCCGCGCCCGCTCCCAGCCGCCCGACGCCCAGGAGTGGGAGCGGGTCTGCAAGCTCTGCGCGGAAGCGCTGGACGGGGCGGAGCGGGTGCGCTCCATCGTCCGCGACCTGCACACCTTCTCCCGCGGCGAGGAGGAGCGGACCGGCCCGGTGGACGTGGAGAAGGTGCTGGACTCCTCCATCCACGTGGCCATGAGCCACATCCGGCCCCGGGCGAGGCTCTTGCGCGATTTCCACCCGCTGCTGCCGGTGCTCGCCGACGAGAGCCGCCTCGGCCAGGTGTTCCTCAACCTCCTGATCAACGCGGCCCAGGCCATCCCCGAAGGAGACCCGGAGAAGAACAGCATCGTGGTGCGCACCCGCCAGGGGCCGGGGCGCGAGGCGATCGTGGAGGTGGAGGACACCGGGGTGGGGATCGAGCCCTGGAAGATGAAGTCCATCTTCGAGCCCTTCTGGACCGACAAGCCCTTCGGGGTGGGGACCGGGCTGGGGCTCTCCATCGTCCACAACATCGTCACCGGCCTGGGAGGCGACATCCAGGTGCGCAGCGAGCCCGGCCGGGGCAGCACCTTCCGGGTCACCTTCCCGGTGCAGAGCAGGCCGCCCCCGGCCAGCCTGCAGCCCGCCGCGCCCGCGCAGGCGCAGGGGGGGCGGCGTCCCCGGGTGCTCCTGGTCGACGACGAGGCGCACCTCGGCCTCACCCTCAAGGTGGGCCTGCGCGACGAGGCGGAGGTGGTGCCCGTGCGCAGCGGGCGGGAGGCCATCCGCACCCTGCTGGCGGACGACGGCTTCGACCTGGTGCTCTGCGACCTGATGATGCCCGACCTCACCGGCATGGACGTCTTCGAGCAGGTGGGCGCCGAGCGCCCCTCCCTGCGCGACCGCTTCGTCTTCATGACCGGCGGCGCCGTCACCGAGCGGGCGCGCAAGTTCCTCGAGCAGGTCCCCACCCAGCGCCTGGACAAGCCCTTCCGCCTGGAGCAGGTGGAGGCCCTGCTGCGCAAGGCGGGCTGATTACTTCCCGAAGGCCTGGTCGACCAGGAGCTGCTGCTCGTACTTGTGGCTCTTCTCGCTCCCGGTGGCCGGGCTGGCGCTCTCCGCGCGGGCGACGGGAACCAGCCGGCCCTTGCCCACCACTTCCGGCCAGCGGGCCCGCACGTGGTACCAGGCGCCCATGTTGAAGGGCTCCTCCTGCACCCAGAACAGCTCGGCGCCCTTGAAGGGCTTCACCGTCTCCGCCAGCATCTGATCGGAGAGCGGGTAGAGCTGCTCGAAGCGCACGATGGCCACGTCGTCCTCGCGCTTGCGGGCTGCCCGCGCGGTGATCAGGTCGTAATGGATCTTCCCGCTGCAGAGCAGCACCCGCGACGCCTGCTTCGCCGGCGGGTCGACGATGATGCGCTGGAAGGAGCCCCGGGAGAGATCGCGCAGGCTGGAGACCGCCAGCTTGTGCCGGAGCAGGCTCTTGGGCGTCATCACCACCAGCGGCTTGCGCCAGCCGCGCAAGACCTGCCGCCGCAGCAGGTGGAAGATCTGCGCCGGGGTGGTGGGGTTGCAGACCTGGAGGTTGTCCTCCGAGCAGAGCTGGAGGAAGCGCTCCAGCCGGGCGGAGCTGTGCTCCGGCCCCTGGCCCTCGAAGCCGTGGGGCAGGAGCAGCACGATGCCGGAGAGGCGGTTCCACTTGTCCTCGGCGGAGGAGATGAACTGGTCGATCACCACCTGCGCCCCGTTGGCGAAGTCGCCGAACTGCGCCTCCCAGCAGCAGAGCGCCTCGGGCATGTCCAGCGACCAGCCGTAGTCGAAGCCCATCACCCCGGCCTCGCTCAGCGGCGAGTCGAAGATGTCGAAGCGGCCCTGCCCCTCGCGCAAATGCGCGAGCGGCGTGTAGCGCTTGCCGTCCCGGGCGTCGGCGAGCACGGCGTGGCGGTGGCTGAAGGTGCCGCGGCGGGCGTCCTGGCCGGAGAAGCGGATGGGGGCGCCCTCGTCGAGCAGGGTGGCGAAAGCCAGGTGCTCGCCAACGCCCCAGTCGAAAAGCTCCTTGCCCTCGCCCTCGGCCAGCTTGCGCCGCCCTTCCAGGAGCTTCGCCACCTTGTCGTTGGGGGTGAAACCCTCCGGGACGCGGGAGAGCTGGAGGAGAAGCTCGCGCAGCTTCGCCTCCGGCACCGCCGTGGACACCTCGGGCATCCCCGAGTCGGGGCCGCCCCGGTACTTCGACCAGAGGCCGGCCATGGCGGAGAAGGAGCGCTTCGCCCCTTCCTTGCGGGTGCGCTCCAACTCGGCTTCCAGCCTGGCCATGCGCTCGCGCATCAGCCCGTCTGCCTCGGCGAGCGTGGCCACCCCTTCCTGGGAAAGGCGCTGTGCGTACACTTCGCGGGGCGGCTTCTTCTCCCGGATCTTCTCGTACATGCGGGGCTGGGTGAAGGCGGGCTCGTCGCCCTCGTTGTGGCCGTACTTGCGGTAGCAGTAGAGATCGATGAGCACGTCCTGCTGGAAGCTCTGCCGGTACTCGACGGCGAGCTGCACCGCCCAGACCACCGCTTCCGGGTCGTCCCCGTTGACGTGGAACACCGGCGCGCGCAGGACGCGGGCGATGTCGGTGGCGTAGGGAGTGGAGCGGGCGTCCTCCGGGTTGGTGGTGAACCCCACCTGGTTGTTGACGATCACGTGGATGGTGCCGCCGGTGGCGTAGCCCTCCAGGTTGGCGAGGTTGAGCACCTCGGCGACGATCCCCTGGCCGGCGAAGGCCGCATCGCCGTGGACGAGCACGGGCAGCACCTTGCGGCGCTGGGGATCGCGCGGCTCGGGCGCGCCCTCCCAGTTGAGGGTGCGATCCTGCTTGGCGCGCACCCGCCCCTCCACCACCGGGTCGACGATCTCCAGGTGGCTGGGGTTGAAGGCCAGGGAGAGGTGCAGGCTGCGCCCGTCGGCCAGCTTGCGGTCGCTGGAGTAGCCCATGTGGTACTTGACGTCGCCCCGGCCGAGCATGGTCTCGACCTCGGTGTCCTCGAACTCCGCGAAGAGCTCGTTGAACCCCTTGCCCAGCACGTTCACCAGCACGTTCAGCCGGCCGCGGTGGGCCATGCCCAGGACGATCTCCTCGCCGCCCCCGGCCCCGAAGTCCTCCACCAGCCAGTCGAGGAGCGGGATCAGGCTCTCCGCCCCCTCCAGCGAGAAGCGCTTCTTGCCGATGTACTTGCGGTGGAGGAACGTCTCCAGCGTCTCGGCGTCGGTGAGGCGGGCGAGGATGCGCAGCCTGTCCTCGCGGGAGAGCGTCGCCTCGTTCTCCGCCGCCTCCATCCGCTCCTGCAGCCAGCGCTTGATGGCCGGATCCTCGCCGTGCATGTACTCGACGCCGATGGTGCGGCAGTAGGTGCGCCTCAGGCGGGCGATGATCTCCCGCAGGGTGAGCTCGTCGTGCCCGGGGGCGAAGTCGCCGGTGGCGAAGGTCTTGTCCAGGTCTTCCGGGGAGAGGCCGAAGTGCTCCGGCTCGAGCTCGGCCGGAGGAGGCTGGAGCAGGCCCAGCGGATCGAGGTTGGCGAAGAGGTGGCCGCGGATGCGGTAGGCGTTGATCAGCTCCGCCACCTTCTCCTGGAGGATCTCCGCCTCCAGCCGATCGGCCGCGGGAGCGGCGATGGAGAGCAAGGCCCCGGCGAA
>DATKAG010000134.1:0-11999 GCA_035498355.1 Myxococcales bacterium
GTGACGTCCAGACGGCGCAACTCTTCCAGCACCCGGCGGGGTCCGTCCGGCGAGGCGAGGTCGACCGCGAGCACATGCGCTTTCACGCCGTGGGCCTGCTGGAGCTGGGCGGCCAGCGCCTCCAGGCGATCGCGCCGGCGCGCGACCAGCACCAGGTCGTGCCCGGAGGCAGCGAACAGTTTGGCGTACTCCAGCCCCAGCCCTGCCGAGGCGCCGGTGATCAGCGCGGTGGCCATCGGATGTCCTCCGTCCGGAGGCGGCGGTTAACACCCGGCGGCCGGCCGCGCAACCGGAAGCGGTTACAGCGACCGGACGTCGGTGAGCGTGCGGGGGACGGCGATCACCTCGCGCTCCGCCACCTCGCGGAAACCCTCCACCGGCTCGGCCGAGGAGAGGATCATCGCCGCCTTGAGCATCCGGTGCGACTTCACCCGCGGATCCAGCTCGTTGGCCCCGGGGCCGATCTCGCAGCGCTGGCAGGGGATCAGCCCGTCCACCACCCCCAGGCGCAGCGGATGGCCGCGGCGCACCGCCGCCATCACCCGGCCGTTGCTCACCACCACCGCCAGGGCCGGCAGCGGCTGGCCCATCTGCTCGAAGGCCCGCTCCATCTCGCCCACCGCGGCGGCCAGCGCCCGCGCGGCCACCCCGGCGTCCAGGTCGTGATCGTCCAGACGGCCGGCGTCGCGCAGGCGGGAGAGGAAGGTGAAGAAGAGCCCTTCGCTGGCGGAGTCGCCCTTCACCGACCGGCGCAGGTAGTCCGGAAGGCCCTTGAGCAGCGCGCCGCGCGCGGGCCGGAGCGCGTCGGGATGCCCGGCGGTGGCGAAGAGCCAGTTCTTGAAGCGGAAGGGCAGGGTGGTCTGCTCGTTGAAGGACTTGCCGGAGCCCACCGCCCCGCTGCAGATGAGCGCCGCCTCGCTCTCCACGCCGTCGGCGAGCTTCTCGGGAAGCGCGGGCTGACCGCCGAGGGGCCGCTTGCGCAGCAGCACGTCGTCGCTCTGGAAGAACCCCACGCCCGCGGCGCGCTCGGAACCGCCCAAAGAGATCTTGCCGGCCACCCGGCGCAAGACGCACCCCAGCAGCGCTGCATCCGACTGGTGGATGGCGAGGAACTCGGCCAACGAAGCGACCCTCCCTCCGGTCAATGTGGGTCTTGTGGGATCGTAGCGCACCCCTCGATCCGGCGCCAATCGACGATCTTTGACCGACCCACACCACACGGTAGACTCGCCCGCACCATGGGTGAGCCCGGCGACATCGCTATAGGAATCGACCTCGGGACCAGCTACAGCTGCGTCTCCATCATCGAAAACGGGCAAACGGCGGTGATCCCGAACGAATGGGGCGAGCGCACACACGCCAGCGTGGTCAGCTTCCTGGAGGACGGCACGGTGCTGGTGGGCAACAGCGCCAAGCGCAACATCATCACCAATGCCGACAACACCGTCTACAGCGCCAAGCGCCTGATCGGCCGCTTCTACTTCTCGGACGAGGTGAAGAAGGCCCAGGCAGTGATGCCCTACAAGATCATCGAGGGCGAGAACAACTCCGTGCGCATCCAGATCCGGGAGAACGTGTACTCGCTCCCGGAGATCTCCGCCCTGGTGCTCAAGGAGATGAAGTCGATCGTGGAGAACTACCTGGGCCACGAGGTGAAGAAGGCGGTGGTCACCGTCCCCGCCTACTTCAACGACAACCAGCGCCAGGCCACCAAGGACGCCGGCCGCATCGCCGGGCTGGAGGTGCTGCGCATCCTCAACGAGCCCACCGCGGCCGCCCTGGCCTACGGCTTCGGCAAGGACATCACCCAGAAGATCGCCGTCTACGACCTGGGCGGCGGCACCTTCGACATCTCCATCCTGGAGATCGGCGAGGGCACCTTCCACGTCAAGTCGACGAACGGCGACACCCACTTGGGCGGGGACGACTTCGACCAGCGAGTCATGGACTGGCTAGTCGAAGAGTTTAAGCGCGACCAGGGCATCGACCTGCGCCTGAACAAGTACTGCCTGCAGATGCTCAAGGAGGCCTCGGAGCGGGCCAAGATCGACGTGGGCCGCGACGGGGTGGCGAAGATCAACGTGGAGGGGATCTGCCAGGATCCCACGGGCAAGGTGATGGACCTCTCCGCCAGCCTGAGCGAGGCGGAGTTCAACAAGATGGTGATGGACCTGGTGCAGCGGACCTTCAAGGTCTGCGACGAGGCCCTGCAGAGCGCGAAGATGACCGCCCAGGACCTGGACGCGGTCATCCTGGTGGGCGGGCCCACCCGGCTGCCCATCATCCGCACCTCGGTGAAGCACTACTTCGGCCGGGACGTGATGGCCGGCATCGACCCCGACGAGGTGGTGGCCATGGGCGCCGCCATCCAGGCCCACAGCCTCCTGGACGCGAAGAGCGAGCACTACCTGCTGGACGTCACGCCCTTGACGCTGCGAGTGGGGACGGTGGGGGGCTACACCGACAAGATCATCGACAAGAACACCCCCATCCCCATCGAGCGCAGCAAGTCCTACACCACCAACCGCGACGGCCAGGAGAAGGTGAAGATCCGCGTCTACCAGGGGGAATCGAACAAGGCCAGCGAGTGCGAGCTGCTGGGCGAGTTCGAGTTCTCCGGGTTCCGCATCGGCTACCGGGGCGAGGTGCGCATCGAGGTCACCTTCGAGATCGACACCAACGGGATCGTCAACGTCACCGCGGCGGACGTGGAGACGGGGCAGAAGACGTCCTGCACGATTCGTTTGTCCTCGGGCCTCACCGAGGACATGATCAAGGCGGCGCAGGAGAAGAACGCGCGCACGCTGCTGGCGCGAGGTGAGGCGGCCGCCTGATGGACGAGGCATTCGAGATCGAGGCCCAGGCGCTGGCCCAGATCCTCGACGAGCTGGACTACTTCCAGATCCTGAAGATCGGCCAGAACGCCGCGCCGCTGGAGATCAAGGCCGCCTACTACCGCGAGTCGCGCGCCTACCATCCCGACCGCTTCAGCACCCTTTCCGGCGGGGAGCTGAAGGACAACATCGGGCGCATCTACAAGCGCATCAACGAGGCCTACGTCTGCCTGCGCGACGACGTGAAGCGCAGCAAGTACCTGGCCGACGTGCTGGGGCCCGAGCGGCAGAAGAAGCTCCGCTTCATCGAGGCCAGCGAGCAGGAGCTGAAGAAGGAGAAGGAGGCGGAGGCGGGCGCCACCCCGCAGGGCCGCAAGTTCTACATGGCCGGCCTGGCCGACATGGCGGCGCAGCGGTTCGAGTCCGCCGAGCGGAACTTCAAGATGGCGCTCACCTACGAGCCCAACAATCCCCGCTTCAAGGCCAAGCGGGACGAGGCTGGCAAGCTGATCAAGAACGACATGAGCATCCGGTGAACGGGTTCGACCTGTTCTGCCTCCTCCTGGTGCTGCTCTTCGGCGCCTGGGGCGCCTTTCGCGGGCTGTTGCGGCAGATCTTCGGGCTGATCGGCTTCGTGGGCGGGATCGTGCTGGTCCGCCTCTTCTCCGGCAGCTTCGGGGAGGCCTTCGGCAAGGACCTGGGGATGCCCGAGGCGGTGGCCACCGCGGTCATGGCCATCGCGCTCTTCCTCGCCGCCGAGATCGCCGCCAAGCTGGTGGGGAACTTCCTGCACAAGCGGATGACGGGCGGGTTCACCCGGGCGGTGGAGCGCGGGGGAGGGTTTCTCCTGGGCAGCGCCAAGGGCCTGCTGGTGGCCTGGGCGTTCGCCTCGCTTCTCGCCCTGCTCCGGCCCCACCTGCAGCACCTGGAAAAGGATACGGCGCTGGCGAAGCTGGACCTTGGCGGCTCCCACGTGATGTCGGTGGCGCGGGAGGTGAACCTGATCACCGAGCTGCGCGCGAAGAAGTCGTAGCCGCCCCCGGCCACACGCACGACACGTCGATGCGCTTCGCCGGCACGCCCAGGGCCACGTCCCGGGCCGCGAAGAGCACGAACTCCGGCGAGGGCCCCAGCACCATCTGCCGCATCCAGAGCGAGCCGGGCACCCCGGCCAGCTCGCCGAAGAGCTCCGCGTAGCGCATGCCCTCGGGCTTGCCGAACCAGTGCGCCACCTTCGCTTCGCGGAAATCCTCGGCCCCCTGCTGCAGCTCGTAGACGCCGCCGGCGCCGCCTGCCGCCATCTTCGCCACGTCCTCGTGCGGGGCCCGCCTCGACCCGCTCACCGCCCCCTCGTTCAGCGTGCCCAGATCGGCGAAGTGGGAAACCCGGTACCAGTCCAGGTAGGCGGGGCCGGGCAGCCAGGGAGCGGCGGCGTGGCGCAAGCAGAGGCCGCCCAGGTAGCCCAGCGGCTTGTCCGCCTCCAGGGCGGCGAGGAACTCCCCCAGGTGGCGCTCGTAATCGGCGGCGCCCTCCCGCGGCCAGTGCCAGAACGTATAGGCGAGCATCAGCCGTCCTTGAGCGCGGCCGCGTCCACCTTCTTCAGCCGCGCCTGCGCGTAGCGCCGGTCGATCGCCAGCCGCTCGCCGCGCCTCTCCGGCGCCTCGAACATGGCGTCGGCGAGCAGCTCCTCGAGGATGCTGCGCAAGGCGCGCGCGCCCAGCTTCTTTTCCACCGAGTACTCGACGATCGCCTCCAGCGCGCTCTTCTGCAGATCGAGGTCCACCCCGTCGATGGCCATCGCCTCCCGGTACTCGCGGGCCAGCGCGTCCGGGGGCTCGGTGAGGATCCGGTACAGCTCCTCGGCGGTCAGCTCCTGGAGCTGGACCTGGACCGGCAGGCGCCCGAGCAGCTCGGCCAGCATTCCGTACTCGATCAGCTCCCGCACCCGCAGGCGCGAGGCGCCCATCCGCCGGCTGGCGTTGCCGAAGCCCACCGTCCGGTCCACCTGCACCTCGTGCAGGTCGGTGAAGGTGCCCGCGCAGATGAAGAGGATGTCGCTGGTGTCCACCTGCACGAAGTCGTGCTTGTTCCAGTGCTGGGTGACGTTGAGGGGGACGAAGATCTCCCTCCCCTCCAGCAGCTTGAGCAGCGCCTGCTGCACGCCCTCGCCCCCGATGTCGCGGTTGCCCGCGCCGGTGCGGGCGCTGCCCGTGCGCCGGGCGATCTTGTCGATCTCGTCGATGAAGATGATCCCCCGCTGGGTGGCGTCGATGGAGTGGCCGCTCCTGAAGAGCAGCTCGGCCACCATCACCTCCACGTCCTTCCCGTAGTAGCCGGCTTCGGTATATTCAGTGGCGTCGGCGACGGTGAAGGGCACCTCCAGTAGATCTGCCAGCTTGCGGGCGATGTGCGTCTTGCCCGAGCCGGTGGGCCCCATCAACAGCACGTTGGACTTGCGCAGAAGCGTGGGCTTGCCCAGTCGGCGTTGCTCGATGCGCTTGAGGTGCTGGTGGGCGGCGGTGGCGACGGCCCGCTTGGCGGCCGTCTGCCCGATCACGTAGCGGTCGAGGTGCTCGTAGATCTGCCGCGGGGTGAGGATGCGGGCGTCCTCGCGCGGGAGCGGGGCGCGCCTCGGCCCGCCCGAGGCCGGAAAGGAGCGCGGGCGTTCGTCCTTCGGCATGGCGAGCAGTGTACCCCAGCCCGCCACGCCCGGATGCCCGCCCGGCTCCCGTGCGCTCCGCGCTTGCGACCAAGGGCCGCGGACTCCAGCTTCCCGGGACCCACCACGAAAGGACAACTCATGCTTCGTAAATGGATCGTTCTCGCTTCCGCCGTCGGGCTGATCGCCGGCGTGGGCGCCTGCAAGAACAACCCGAATGGCGCCACCCAGGGCACCGACAACACCTCCTCGACCTCGCCGCAGGGGCGCCGCGGTGACACGCTCCGTCGCGACACCACCCCCACCCCGAGCAGCCCTGGCTCCACTCCCACGGCCCCGAGCGCCACGCCGAGCAGCCCCAGCGGCAGCTCCTCGGATACCAGCTCGAGCAGCACCCCGAGCAGCAGCGGCTCCAGCAGCGCCACGCCGAGCAACAGCGGCTCGCCCGGCACCAGCGGCAGCTCCAGCTCCAGCTCTGGTACGAGCGGTTCGAATCGGTAGCTAGGAAGCGGCCTTCCGAAGCGCTGTCTCGACGCGGGGCAGCGCTTCGTCGATGTCGCGGACGGAGACCGCCCCCACGCTGAGGCGGAACCAGCCGTTCTCCCCTCCCAGCCCGAAGGCCTGGAACGGGACCACCGCGAACCCCGCCTGCTCGAGCAGGTACTTGCGCACCTGGTCGTTGGTGCGGAAGCCGCGCTTGCCGATCAGGTCGAATTGCGCGGAGAGGTAGATGGCCCCCTGCGGAGGGATGTCGCGGACGGGCAGGCCCGCCTGGGCCATGCGGGAAAAGCCCTGGTGGAGGCGGTCGAGCCTCTCCTGCAGCCGCCCCTTGTGCTCCGCGAGGTACGCGTCGAGCGCCGGCGGGTCGCGCAAGAGCTCCGCGGTGGCCACCTGTTCCGCTCGCGGGGCCCAGGCGCCCACGTGCCCGAGGATGTCGCGCACGGCGGCGATCACCGCCCGCGGCCCGATGCACCAGCCGACGCGCAGGCCGGTGGCGGCGAAGGACTTGGAGATCCCGTCGACGAAGATGGTGTAGCGGGCCGCCTCCGGCACCGCGCGGATGGGGATCTCGTGCCGCGCGTTCCCGAAAGTGAGCATCCAGTACACCTGGTCGTAGAGCAGGTAGAGGGGCTTCTCCCCCGCCCGGTCGCGGCGGTGGTTCTCCGCCACCACCGCCTCCCCGATCCGGCCCACCTCGTCGGGCGAGAGCACGGTACCCGCGGGGTTGAGGGGCGTGTTCAGGGCGATCAGCCGGGCCTTCTTCAAGTGTGGTTGCAGCGTCGCGGCGGTGGGGAGGAAGCCGTGCTCCGGATCGGTTTCCAGCGCCACCCCGTTGGCCCCCACCAGGTGGCAGTAGTGGTTGTTGTTCCAGCTCGGCACCGGGTAGACCACCGTGTCGCCTGGCTCCACCACCGCGCGGTAGGCGGCGTAGATCACCGGCCGCGATCCGCCGGCGATCACCACGCTCTCCAGCGGCAGCTCGATGCGCAGCCGGTCGCGCCAGAACTCGCGCACCGCCTCGCGCAGGCGGAGCACGCCGTCGCTGGGCGGGTAGTTGGTCTCGCCCGCGGCCAGCGCCTTGAGGGTCCCTTCCCGCAGCCGGTCGGGGATGGGGAACTCGCGGGAGGAGAAGTCGCCCACGGTGAAGTTGGCGATCTTCTGGCCGGCGGTGATCGCCGCGCGGATCTCGGAGGCGATGCGCAGGATCTCCGAGCCGACCAGCCCCCGGGCCATGCCGCAGAGGCCGTGCCTGGGGTCGGGGCCGGGGAGATCGAGCGGCAGCTTCTCCATGGGCCCGCGCTGTACCACAGAATTGCCGGTACAATCTGCGCGCGTGCGGCTCAAGGCGCTGGTGTGGATTCTCCGGCCCGGGAGCGGGGGGCCGCAGGTGCTGCTCCTGCAGCGGCCCAAGGGTCGCGGGGGTGGGGAGCACCCGGTGACAGGGAAGGCCGATCGCGGGGAGAGCGCCTCCGCTTGCGCGGAGCGGGAGGCGCTGGAGGAGACCGGGCTGCGCGGCGAGCTGGTCGAGCTGCGCTTCGTGCACGACTACGCGGGCAGGAAAGGGGTGTTCGAGGAGCACGCCTTCCTGCTGCGGGCGGCTGCCGGCGCCATCCCCGTGCTCTCGCACGAGCACGTCGCCTTCCGCTGGGCCAGCGCGGAGCAGGCCCGGGAGGCGGTGCGCTGGGGGGCGCACGCGCGGGCGCTGGAGCTGGCGCTGGGAGCGTTCTAGCTGCGCGCGGGGACGCCCAGGGCGATGGGCACCGGGTCGACCGGCTCGGAGGCGAGCTGGGCCAGGGAAGTGCGGCGGTAGACCTCGAGCATGCGGTCCTGGCCCACCTTCCACACCTGGTACATGGTACAGCCCGCGCTCACGTCGCAGCGGTCCTTGTGGTCGAGGCAGACGTTGAGCTGCACCGGGCCTTCCACCGCCTCGATCACCTCCAGGAAGGAGATGTCGCGCGCTGGCCGGGCGAGCTGGTAGCCGCCGTGCGCGCCGCGGCTGGAGCGGACCAGGCCGCCGGCGGTGAGCACTTTGAGGATCTTGGCGAGGAACTCGCGGGGGATGTGCAAGGTGGTGGAAAGGTCCTGCAGTGACGCGATCTTGCCCACCGGGAGGCCGGCGAGGTGGATCATCGCGCGCAAGCCGTAGTCGATCTTGCGGCTGATCTGCAGGACGTGCTGCATGGTAGGGAGATAACCAGTGCCGCAAAGGAGCGTCAACAGAGTGATCGACCTTCACTCCCATACCCTGCACAGCGACGGCGATCGCTCGCCTGCTCAACTCTTCGCAGAAGCGGCCGCTGCCGGCGTCACGGTGCTCTCGGTGACCGACCACGACACCGTACTGGGGCTGGATGAATGCCGCGCCGCGTCAACGCCCGTGGGTGTGCGGTTCGTGCCGGGGATCGAGCTCTCCTGCGAGCTGCACGGTCGCGAAGTTCACGTGCTCGGGCACTTCATCGACCCGCAGGGCACCGCGCTGGAGCGGCTGGCCAGCGACATGCTGGAGGAGCGGCGCGAGCGCATGGAGCGCATGGTGGCGCTGGCCCAGGGGATGGGGTTCAGCGCGGCGACCATGGAGCGGGTGATGGCGGTGAGCGGAGGCGACAACCTCGGCCGCCCCCATCTGGCGCGGGTGCTGGTGGACTGCGGGCACGCGCTCAGCGTCAAGGACGCCTTCGACAAGTTCCTGCACAACGGCGGGCCGCTCTGGGTCGACCGGCGCCGCCTGCCCGTGGACCAGGCGGTGTGGATGGTCCACCAGGCGAGGGGGACCGCCACCATCGCCCACCCGGGCGCCAACGGCGTCACCCGGCAGGAGCTGAAGACCATCGCGGAGCTGGGCCTGGACGGCGTGGAGGCCTTCCACCCCGATCACCCGCCCAACCAGGCCGAGTCCTTCGCCCGCATCGCCGCGGACCTGGGCCTCTTGATCACCGCGGGCAGCGACTACCACGGCCCTTCGGTGCAACCCGACCGCAAGCTGGGCGACCGCACCCTTCCGGCAGACCGCTTCGCCGCTCTGGAAGAACGCGCCTCCCGATACGCGCGCCAATGACCTGGGGACGCAATACGGTTTCCGCGTTGGCACGCGGGGTTGCGTTATGTGTCCCCGATCTCCGGCGGAAGTCTTAGAGGACGTTGCCGCCGCCGAAGGCGGTGGAGGCCCAGCGGACCAGGGGGGCCCAGTAGACGCCCAGGACCAGGATGGGGATGGCCAGGGCGACCAACACGCCGGTGTAGATGGCGGGGACGGCCAGGGGGCGCTGGTCGACCGCGTCGTCCAGGTACATCGCCTTGATGATGCGGGCGTAATAGAAGAGGGAGACGGCGCTGTTGAGGACGCCGATCACCGCCAGCAGCACGTACCAGAAGCCTCCCTGGCGCACGACCGCGGCGAAGAGCAGGTACTTGCCGGCGAAGCCCGCGAAGGGGGGAATTCCCGTCAGGCTGAAGAGGAAGATGGTGAGGGCCAGGGCCGCGATGGGCGCCTTGGTGCCCAGGCCGCGGAAGGCGGAGATGTCCTCGCCGCCCTGGACGCGCGCCACCGCGATCACCACCAGGAACGCCCCCACGTTCATCAGCACGTAGACGATCAGGTAGACGAGGATGCTCTGCACCCCGGCCGTGCTGGCCGCCGACAGGCCCATCAAGAGATAGCCGGCGTGGGCGATGGAGCTGTACGCCAGCATCCGCTTGAGGTTGTTCTGCACGATGGCGGTGAGGTTGCCCAGCGTCATGGTGATGGCGGAGATGATCCCGATGATCGCCGGCCAGGGCAGGTCGGTGGCCGGCACGTAACCGCCGCCCGCCACCGGGTGCTGGAAAGCCGCGAAGAAGAAGCGGATGGCCACCGCGAACCCCGCCGCCTTGGGCCCCACGGAGAGGAAGGCGGTGAAGGGGGTGGGCGCGCCCTCGTAAACGTCGGGGCACCACATGTGGAAGGGGACGCTGGCGATCTTGTACCCCACGCCCGCCAGCAGGAAGATCACCGCCACCACCAGCGCCAGCTGCGCCGCCGGCTGCCCGCCGAAGGCGTGCGCCAGGAACAGCCGGCTGGTCACGTCCGCAAGCTGCGCCCCGATGCCGCCTTCGCCGGTCACCCGGGTGGTGGCGAAGAGCCCGTAGAGGATGCTCATCCCGTAGAGCATCACTCCAGATGCCACCCCGCCGTAGATGACGTACTTGAGCGCCGCCTCGTTGGCCTTGCGGTCCGCCCGGCGGAAGCTGGTGAGCACGTAGCTGATCAGCGAGACCATCTCGATGGAGAGGTAGATCATCAAGAGGTCGGTGGCGCTGGCCATGAGGAACATCCCCAGCACCAGGGCGAAGAGCAGGGCGATGAACTCCCCCAGCCGGGCCGGCGAGATCTGCGCGCTCTTGGGGACGATGATCACGGTGAGGACGGCCGCGCCGATGAACAGCCAGTCGAAGAAGAGGCGCAAGGGATCGTGCTGCAGGAGCCCGCCGAAGAGCGGGGTGTTGCCCGACGGGGTGGCCGCCGTGGCCAGGGCGGTGAGGGCCAGCCAGAAGAGCGCCCCAACCACCAGCGATCCCACCCTCCTCGGGCTGCGCCGGACCAGCAGGTCCTGCACGAACATCGCGATCACCGCGACGGTGAGGACGCTCTCGGGCCAGAAGAATCGCAGCGACTGGATGTTGTCCATGGCGGCTACTGCAAGGGGAGGAGGAGGGTGCGGAGCGAGCCCTGGATGAGGTTGATGATCGCGGCCGGGTAGAAGCCGAAGACGATGATCAGCGCGCCCAGCGGGTAGAGGGTGAGCCGCTCCCGCCAGTTCACGTCGGGCAGCGCGGAGTACGCCGGGTTGAGCTTGCCCAGCATCATCCGCTGGATGGCCCAGAGGTAGTAGGAGGCGGTGATGATCACCGAGAGGGCGGAGATGATGGTCAAGGTCTGCCAGGTGGAGAGCGAGCCGAGGAAGACGGTGAACTCGCTCACGAACCCGCACAGCCCGGGCAGGCCCAGCGAGGCGAAGAACGCCAGCCCGAGCAGGCCGGCGTACTCGGGCACCTGCTTGGCCAGCCCGCCGAAGCCCTCGATGTTGCGGTGGTGGGCGCGGTCGTAGATCACGCCCACGATGAGGAAGAGCATGGGGCTGATGAGCCCGTGCGTCCAGAGGTTCAGCACCGCCCCGTCGATCCCCTGCTGGGTGAAGGCACTCATCCCCAACAGGCAGAAGCCCATGTGCGAGACCGAGGAGTAGGCGATCATCCGCTTCAGGTCCTTCTGCCCCAGGCAGACGAACGCCGCGTAGACGATGTTGATGGTGCCGAAGATGGCCATCGCGTAGGCGGCCCACTTCGTCGCCTGGGGGAGGATGGCGTAGTTGATGCGCAGGATTCCGTAGATGCCCATCTTCAGGAGGATCCCGGCGAGGATGACGGAGATGGGCGTGGGCGCCTCGACGTGCGCGTCGGGCAGCCAGGTGTGGAAGGGGAACATGGGGATCTTGATGGCGAAGCCGATGAAGAGGGCCACCCAGGCCACCTTCACGAACGCCATCCCCAGGACCAGCGGCGCGCCCATGTACCCGCCGGCCCGCCCCCACTCGGCCATCTTCACCATGTTGAAGGTGTGGACGGCGCGGCCGTCGATCACCGCGGTGGGCCCGTTGTAGTAGAGCCCGATGATGGCCAGGAGCATCAGCACCGACCCGGCCAGGGTGTAGAGGAAGAACTTGATGGCCGCGTACTCCTTGCGCGCCCCTCCCCAGATGCCGATGAGGAAGTACATGGGGAGCAGCATCACTTCCCAGAAGACGTAGAAGAGGAACATGTCCAGGGAGACGAACACCCCCAGCATCCCCGTCTGGAGGATGAGGAGCATGGCCATGTAGCCGGGCACGCCGTGCTGGGTGAAGTGGTGCTCGTCGAGGTGGGCGTTGCCCGGCCACCAGGGCATCGAGGCGATGGTGGCGACGAAGGAGATGAGCCCGGAGAGGAGGACCATCGAGATCGACAGCCCGTCCACGCCCAGGAAGTAC
>DATKAG010000135.1:0-3717 GCA_035498355.1 Myxococcales bacterium
ATGACGTATTGGATGATGACGAAGGCGATGGCGCCGCCCAAGGCGCCGTAGAGGTAGGCCTGGATGTGGCCGGTCTGGACGCGCCGCAGGGCGCGACCGCTGTTCCAGGTGAGCGAGGCGAGGCCGTTCACCGCGCCGTCCACGATGTACTTGTCGATGGCCGCGTCGATGTACGCGACCACCCGGCCGAGGAAGCCCATGAAGTTGACCAGGGCGTCGATCACGTTCTGGTCGAACCAGTAGAGGACGCGGGCGAGGCCGATGGAGCCGCGCACCACGGTGGCCCCGTACGCCTCGTCCACGTAGTACTTGTTGAAGACCAGCGCCCAGGCGCGGGGAAACATCTCCTTGAGCCGCGCGGGAACGGTGCTGCGGTTCTCGGCGTACAGCAGCCAGGCGATGAGGAACCCGCCGCCCGCCACCACCACGCCGCCGATGAACTGGAAGAGCAGCTCCGTGCCGTGGGAGGCCTGGGCGAAGGGAACGGCCTCCGCCGCGGGGAGGCTGGGCGAGAGCCAGCGCTCCAGCAGCGGCTCGTGGCCGCCCCAGGCGGAGGGCCAGCCGAAAATGAACCCGGCGAGGATGGACGCCGCCGCCAGCGCGATGAGCACGTACGTCATCGTCTTCGGCGACTCCTGGGGCACCCCGCCGTGGTGCCCGTGGGCGTCAGGGGCGGCGCCGTGCGATGTGTCGTGCTGGTGGGGGGTGGCCGCGGCGTGCACCTGCGCCACCGCCGCGGAATGCGAGTGCGCCGCATCGGCCGCCGCCGCGTGGGCGTGGGCCGCCATCGCGTGCGGGTCCTCCATCCGCTCCTTG
Source organism: Myxococcales bacterium (assembly GCA_035498355.1). Classification (GTDB taxonomy): domain Bacteria; phylum Myxococcota; class Myxococcia; order Myxococcales; family 40CM-4-68-19; genus 40CM-4-68-19. Next base: position 817 of record DATKAG010000135.1, read on the forward strand.
TCCTCGTGGCCCTCCCCGCCCCGGTACTTGCCGGAGAAGGTCATGAAGTAGGAGCGGAACATGTAGTAGCTCGTGCCCAGGGCGGCGATGCTGCCCACCAGCCAGAGGGCGGGGCCGATCCACTCCGCCGAGAGGCCGCGGGCGGTGAACGCCTTCCAGAGGATCTCGTCCTTGGAGTAGAAGGCCGAGGCCACCGGGAACCCGGCGATGGTGACGCAGGCGGCCAGGTAGGTCCAGCGGGTGATGGGCGTGTACTGGCGCAGCCCGCCCATCTTGCGCATGTCCTGCTCGTGGTGGCAGGCGAGGATCACCGAGCCCGAGCCGAGGAAGAGGCAGGCCTTGAAGAAGGCGTGCGTCATCAGGTGGAAGACGCCGGCCCAGTAGGCGCCCACCCCCACGCCGATGAACATGAACCCCAGCTGGGAAACGGTGCTGTAGGCGAGCACCTTCTTGATGTCGTACTGGAAGAAGCCGATGGAGGCGGCGAAGAGGGCCGTCAAGCAGCCCACGGTGGCCACCACCGTCATGGCGGCCGGGCTGAGGGCGAAGAGGAAGTTGAGCCGGGCCACCATGTAGACGCCGGCCGTCACCATGGTGGCGGCGTGGATCAGGGCGGAGACCGGGGTGGGGCCGGCCATGGCGTCCGGGAGCCAGACGTAGAGGGGGATCTGGGCGCTCTTCCCCGTGGCCCCGACGAAGAAGAGGATGCAGACCAGGGCCAGCACGGGGAAGCCCCAGAAGGTCATGTCTTTCAGCCGCTCGCCCATCCCGGTGGACTCGTCGCTCACCTGGTTGCGCAGCTCGCGGAATTCGACAGTGGGCCCCAGCCGCACCTCGCCGCTCATGCGCGGAAGCGTCGGCGCGGTGCCCAGCACCCGGCCCGCCAGCGAGCGGTCGGGGACGTAGCGGTTGCTCTGCGGCGCCCAGACGCCGCTCAGCGACCAGAAGAGGATGAAGAGGCCGATGACGAACCCGAAGTCGCCGAAGCGGTTCACCACGAAGGCCTTGAGGCCCGCCTTGGCCTTCTCCAGATCCTCGTACCAGAAGGCGATCAGCCCGTAGCTGCAGAGGCCCACCCCTTCCCAGCCGAAGAACATGACCACGAAGTTGCTGCCCATCACCAGCAGCAACATCGAGAAGACGAAGAGGTTGAGCCACATGAAGAACCGCCAGTACGACGGCTCGTCGGCCATGTAGCCGATGGAGTAGACGTGGATGAGCGTCGCCACGTGGGTGACGATCATCGCCATCAGCATGCCCAGCGGGTCGAGCCCGAAGCTGAGGTCCACCTTGAGCGCGCCCGACTGCCACATGGTCCAGAGGTGGTCCTCGTAGAAGCGCTCGTGGGGGGCCGAGAAGACCATCTTCCAGAAGGCGATCTCCGCCACCACGCAGGCGAGCACCATCACGCCCACCGCCACCAGGTGCACCGGGCCCTTGCCGTAGCGCTTCTGCAGCCGGGCCCCCAGGGCCATGTTGAAGGCCGATCCCAGGAGGGGAAGGGCGGGGATCAGCCACAGCCAGCCCACCTCGATTGCGCTCGCGATCGCTTCCTTGTGTTCCATGGTGGCGGCTTACTCGCGCAAAAGATCCGTCTCCTGCACGTCGATGGTGCGGAAGGTCTGGTAGATGGCGAGGACGATGGCCAGGCCGATGGCCGCCTCGGCCGCGGCCAGGACGATGACGAAGATGGAGAACACCTGGCCGGTGAGCTTGCCCGGCCCCTCCACAAAGTGGTTGAAGGCGACGAAGTTCACGTTTGCGGCGTTGAGGATCAGCTCCACGCCCATGAGGATGCCCACGGCGTTGCGCCGGGTGACCACCGTCACCATCCCCAGCGCGAAGAGGGCGCCGCCGACGATCAGGAAATGAGGCAACCCGATGGTGCTCATTGGAGGACCGTGTCCGAGGTCTCCTTGATCTCCTTGCGGGCGATGATCACCGCGCCGACCAACGCGGCGAGCAGCACCACCGAGGCGACCTCGAAGGGGAGGAGGAAATCGGTGAGGAAGGCCACGCCCAGGCCGGCGCTGGTCGGCGCCCAGGACTGGGTGGGCGCGAGCTTCCAGGGCGCCATCACCGCCATGTAGGTGAGCGTGGCGACCGTGGCCGCGGCCAGGGCGGCGCCCGCGGGCAGGGCGAGGTGGGCGTTGCTCAGCCGGGGGTCCTCGCCGATCTGCTTGGTGAGCATGATGGCGAAGAGGATCAGCACCAGGATGCCGCCCACGTAGATCAGCACCTGGGCCACCGCGGGGAAGTCCGCGCCCAGGAAGACGTAGAGGCCGGCCGCCCCCATGAAGGCGAAGAGCAGGGCCCAGGCCGAATAGATGATGTTGCGGGAGAAGGCGCAGCCCGCCGCCCCGCCGACCGTCATGAGGGCGAAGGCGTAGAAGATCACGTCGCCGAGCTTGACCAGTCCCACCACCTGCCCCGCCGAGTTCACCAGGAAGGGCCCCACCACCTCGCCGAGGAAGTAGGCGATGAGGAAGAGCACGCCGAAGGCCGCGGCGGAGAAGACGAGGAGGAGGAACCCGCGCAGCGGCACGGAGCGGAAGAGGAACCCGTTCAGGCCCCAGACCACGCAGGTGACGGAGAGGTACTCGAGGCCCAGCGTCAGGCCCAGTCCCAGCCCCGCGAAGCGGTGCAGGAGCGCCGCGCCCACGATCCCGAAAAGCCCGAGCGCGAGCACGCCGAGGCGCACCAGGATCGCGCGCAGATGCGATGGAATTTCCGCCACTTTCAGGAGCCTCCGCCGGGAGCGCGACGCACTCTACTTGGGAGGAGGCTTGGTGCCTAGCATGATTTCGTACAGTTTCACCCGGGTGTCCTCGCCGCCCGGCGCGCAGCGGCCCAGGTCGGCCTGGCCCTCGTAGACGATGCCCTTGGAGTAGCCCTCGCAGT
>DATKAG010000136.1:0-5993 GCA_035498355.1 Myxococcales bacterium
GGTCTGCCCCTCGGGGAGCTGCACCAGCATGGTGCGCAACCACTACCCGGATCTCTTGCCCGACGACCCCGGGCTCGCCGCCCTGCGGGGCAAGACCTTCGAGCTCTGCGAGTTCCTCCACGACGTCCTCCGGGTGCGGCCCCAGGGACGCTTCGGGCACAAGGTGGGGCTGCACCAGAGCTGCCACGCGCTGCGGGAGCTGCGCCTGGGCAGCGGCAGCGAGCGGCTGGTGGCGCCCTTCTCCAAGATCCGCGCGCTCTTCGAGGGCATCGAGGGGCTGGAGCTCTCCCGGCTCGACCGGACCGACGAGTGCTGCGGGTTCGGCGGCACCTTCGCCCTCGCCGAGGAAGCGGTCTCCTGCGCCATGGGGCGCGACCGCATCGCCGACCACGAGCGGGCCGGATCCGAGATGATCACCGGCGCGGACGTCTCCTGCCTGATGCACCTGGAGGGGCTGATCCGGCGCGAGGGGAAGAAGCTGCGGGTCTTGCACGTGGCCGAGCTGCTGGAGGAGGCGACCCGATGACCGGGCACGCCGGGCGCGCCGCCGCCTTCGTGGGCAACGGCGCCCGCCTCCACTGGCACGACCAGGCTGTCTGGTTCGTGCGCAACAAGCGGGACGTGGCCCGCGGCTTCATCCCCGAATGGGAGGAGCTGCGCAGCCTGGGCTCGCAGATCAAGGCCCACACCCTCTCCCGGCTCCCCGAGTACCTGGAGCAGTTCGAGCGCAACGCCGCCGCCGCGGGGGCGAAGGTGCACTGGGCGCGCGACGCGGAGGAGCACAACCGCATCGTGCACGGCCTGCTCCGCGAGCGCCGGGTGACGCGGCTGGTGAAGAGCAAGTCCATGCTCACCGAGGAGTGCCACCTCAACGAATACCTGGAGGCCCACGGGGTCGAGGTGGTGGACACGGACCTGGGCGAGCGGATCGTCCAGTTCCGCCGCGAGCCGCCCTCGCACATCGTCATGCCCGCCATCCACCTGAAGAAGGAGGAGATCGGCGAGCTGTTCCACGAAAGGCTGGGCACCCCCGCCGGGCTCTCCGACCCCAGGGAGCTGACGGAGGCGGCGCGAGTGCACTTGAGGGAGAAGTTCCTCGAGGCGCAGGCCGGGCTCACCGGGGTGAACTTCGCCATCGCCTCCACCGGCGGGGTGGTGGTCTGCACCAACGAGGGGAACGCGGACCTGGGCACCTCGCTGCCGCCCCTCCACATCGCCTGCATGGGGGTGGAGAAGCTGGTTCCCTCGCCGCGCGAGCTGGCGGTCTTCCTCCGCCTGCTGGCGCGCAGCGCCACCGGCCAGCCGATCACCACCTATACCTCCCACTTCCACGGCCCCCGCCCGGGCGCCCAGATGCACATCGTCATCGTCGACCACGGGCGCAGCCGCATCCTCGGCCGCCCGGAGTTCCGCAACGCGCTCAAGTGCATCCGCTGCGCCGCCTGCCTCAACACCTGCCCCGTCTACCGCCGCAGCGGCGGGCACAGCTACGGGGTGGCGGTGGCGGGGCCCATCGGCTCGGTGCTGGCGCCGCACGTGGACGCCAAAAAGCATGCGGGCCTGCCCTTCGCGTCCTCCCTGTGCGGATCGTGCAGCGACGTCTGCCCGGTGCGGATCGACCTGCACCACCAGCTCTTCGCCTGGCGAGGCGAGCTGGCCCGGCGGGGGCTGGTGAGCTGGCACAAGCGCCTGGTCTCGCGGGTCGCCGCCTGGGTGCTGGTCCGGACCTGGGCGTACCGGATCGCCGGCAAGCTGGTGCGGGTCTTCGGGCCGCATGTGCCCAATCCCTGGACGCGGCAGCGCGACCTGCCGCCCATGCCGCGGCAGAGCTTCCGCGCGCAATGGAGGAAGCGTGTCCGCGCGAGATGAGATCCTGGCGGCGATCCGCACCGCCACCCTGGCGGCGGCGCCCCTGCCGGACGTCGGCCGGCTCGAGGCGGTGCGCTACCCGGACATCCGCGACCGGTTCGCGAGGAGCGTGGTGGAAGTGGGCGGACGCTGCATCGCGGTGGAGGGATCGCTGGAAGAGGCGCTGGCGACGGTCCCCGAGTACCTCGCGGCGAAGAAGGTGGTCTCCCTGGTGGATGGCGTCTCGCGGGCCAACGTGGACCTCCTCGCCGTCTCCGATCCCCACCAGTTGCACGACGTGGACTTCTGCGTGCTGGCCGCCGAGCTGGGCGTGGCCGAGAACGGCGCCTGCTGGATCGTCCACCACGGAGGCGCCAACCGCGCCGCCGCCTTCCTCACCCAGCACCTGGCGGTGGTGGTGCCCGCCGCCTCCCTGGTGCACAACCTGCACGAGGCCTACGAGCGCATCCTCATCCCCTCCCCGGGGTTCGCCATGTGGCTCTCCGGTCCTTCCAAGACGGCGGACATCGAGCAGGCCCTGGTGATCGGCGCCCACGGGGCCCGCTCCTGCACCGTGCTCGTCACTCCCTGAAAACCGGGGACACAATACGGGTTTTGGGAAACTAGTATTGTGTCACCGGTTTCCCCTGGCCCCCTCTGGACCAGCGGCGGTTTCTGTGGTGGTTTTGCCCCCCCCGCTCGGGAGGCACCAGATGATCGAGATCACCGGGAAAGCTTCGGACGAGATCTTCTCCAAGACGGCGCTGGCCTTCGTCGAAGAGCTGCACCGCACCTTCGATGTGCGCCGGCGGGAGCTCCTGGCGGCCCGCGCCGAGCGGTACAAGAAGCTGGTGGCCGGGGCCTCGTTCGAGTTCCTCCCCTCGACGGCCAGCGTGCGCAGCGGCGAGTGGAGGGTGGCCCCCACGCCCGACGATCTGCAGAAGCGGCACGTGGAGATCACCGGCCCGGTGGAGCGGAAGATGATGATCAACGCCCTCAACTCCGGGGCGGACGTCTTCATGGCCGACTTCGAGGACGCGCTCTCGCCCACCTGGCCGAACATGGTGCAGGGGCACGCCAACCTGGTGGACGCGGTGCGAAGGCGGCTGAGCTTCACCTCGCCCGAGGGGAAGGCGTACAAGCTGAACCCGAAGATCGCCACCCTGCTGGTGCGCCCGCGCGGCTGGCACCTGCCGGAGAAGCACATGAAGGTGGACGGGCAGCCCATCGCCGGCGCCTTCGCGGACTTCGGGCTCTACTTCTTCCACAACGCGCGGGAGACGCTGGACCGGGGGACCGGCCCCTACTTCTACCTGCCGAAGATGGAGTCGCACCTCGAAGCCCGCCTGTGGAATGACGTCTTCGTCCTTGCCCAGGACAAGCTGAAGATCCCCAAGGGGAGCGTGCGGGCCACGGTGCTGATCGAGACCCTGCCCGCCGCCTTCGAGATGGACGAGATCCTCTACGAGCTGCGCGATCACTCCGGCGGGCTGAACGCCGGACGCTGGGACTACATCTTCTCCCTCATCAAGAAGCTCCGCACCCGGCGCGACCTCATCCTCCCCGACCGCCAGCAGATCACCATGACGGTGCCGTTCATGCGCGCCTACACCGAGCTCCTGGTGAAGACCTGCCACCGGCGCGGGGCGCACGCCATGGGCGGGATGGCGCCTTTCATCCCCACCCGGAAGAACCCGGAGATCAACGAGAAGGCGCTGGCGCAGACCCGGGCGGACAAGGAGCGGGAGGTGAAGGACGGGTTCGACGGGACCTGGGTGGCGCACCCCGACCTGGTGCCGGCGGCGAAGGAGGTCTTCGACCGCAAGCTGGGCAAGCCGCACCAGAAGGAGAGGCTGCGGGAGGAAGTCCACGTCGAGGCCCGCGAGCTGCAGGATACCCGGGTGCCCGGCGGCACCATCACCGAGGGCGGGGTGCGCAACAACATCTCGGTGGCGGTGCAATACCTCGCCTCCTGGCTCTCGGGGAACGGGGCGGCGGCCATCTACAACCTCATGGAGGACGCGGCCACCGCCGAGATCTCCCGCGCCCAGCTCTGGCAGTGGGTGCAGAACGGCGGGAGGCTGGAGGACGGACGGGTGATCGACCGCAAGCTCTACGAGAAGCTGCGCGACGAGGAGATGGGCAAGCTGCAGGGAGTGGAGAACGCGGAGCGGGCCCGGAAGATCCTCGACGAGCTGGTGCTGGGCGAGTTCGTGGACTTCCTCACCCTGCCCGCTTACGAGCAGCTGGAATGACCGCTGGGGGGACCCAGGCCAGGCCGCTGCCGGGCGAGGTGGTGGCGCGCTTCGCCGCGGTGGTGGGCGAGGCCTACGCCATCAGCCGGCCGGAGCAGCTCCACACCTACGAGTCCGACGGGCTGGCCAGCTTCCGGGCGACGCCGGGGGTGGTGGTGCTGCCCTCCAGCACCGAGGAGGTGGCGGCCTGCGTGGAGATCGCCCGGGAGGCGGGGCTGCCCATCGTCGCCCGGGGGTCGGGGACCGGGCTCTCCGGCGGGGCGCTGCCCGTCGCCGGCTGCGCGCTGATCGGGCTCTCGCGGATGCGGAAGATCCTGGAGGTGGACTACGACAACGCCTTCATGCGGGTGCAGCCAGGGGTGATCAACCTGGACGTCAGCAAGCACATCGGGGGGCAGGGCTGGTACTACGCGCCCGATCCCTCCTCGCAGAGCGTGTGCAGCATCGGCGGGAACGTGGCGGAGAACTCCGGGGGCGCCCACTGCCTGAAGTACGGGTTCACCGTCAACCACGTGCTGGGCGTGCGCATGGTGCTGGAGGACGGCCGGGTGGTGGATCTGGGCGGGCCGGTGCTGGACCAGCCCGGGTACGACCTCACCGGGGTGGTGGTGGGGAGCGAGGGGCTCCTGGGCATCGTCACCGAGGTGGTGCTGCGCATCCTCCGCAAGCCCGAGGCGACGCGGACCTTCTTCGCCACCTTCCCCTCCACCACCGAGGGGGGGAACGCGGTGAGCATGATCATCGCCTCGGGGATCGTGCCGGCGGCCATCGAGATGATGGATACCCTGGCCATCGTGGCGGCGAAGGCGGCCACCGGGGTGGACTGGCCAGAGGTGGGGGCGGCGCTCCTGATGGACGTGGACGGGCTGGCGGCGGAGTGCGAGCACACCTCGGCCAGCGCCATCGAGCTGGCGCGCAAGGCGGGGGCCCTGGAGATCCGGGTGCCCCGCGACGCCGCCGAGCGGGAGCTGATGTGGAAGGGGCGGAAGAGCGCCTTCGCGGCGGTGGGGCGGATCGCGCGCAACTACCTGGTGCAGGACGGGGTGATCCCGCGCAGCGAGATCGCCCGGGTGCTGCAGGAGATCGCCGGGCTTTCGCAGAAGTATGGGCTGCGGGTGGCGAACGTCTTCCACGCGGGCGACGGGAACCTGCACCCCCTGGTGCTCTTCGACGGGCGGGATCCCGCGGAGGAGAAGAAGGCGGAGGAGATGTCGGGCGAGATCCTCCGCATCTGCCTGCGCTACGGCGGCTCGATCACGGGGGAGCACGGGGTGGGCATGGACAAGGCGCCGTACATGGCGGAGATGTTCAGCGCTTCCGACCTGGAGACCATGCAGCTGGTGCGCTGCGCCTTCGCTCCCCGGCAGGGGTTCAACCCCGGGAAGATGTTCCCCTCCCCGCGGCTCTGCGGGGACAAGCCGGGGCCGTACGTGCCCCATCCCACGGAGCTCTCGGGAGAAGCGTGGCGCGCCTGAGCCCAGCGTCGGTCGACGAGGCGCAGGCGCTGCTCGCGCAGGGGGGGCACTCGAGCGTCCTCTTCGTGGGCGGGGAGACGGCGATGCCGCCGGGGCCGCCGGCCGCCGTGGAGATCTCCACCAGCCGGCTGAACCGGATCCTGGAGTACGCGCCGGCCGACCAGGTGGTGATCGCGGAGTCGGGGGTGACGCTTGCGCAGCTCCAGGGGGAGCTGGCGAAGAACGGGCAGCGGCTGGCGATCGATCCTCCCCGGCCGGAGAAGGCCACCCTGGGAGGGATCGTGGCGGCGAACTCGTACGGGCCGCTGCGGACGCGGTACGGGTCGGTGCGGGACCTGATCATCGGGATCTCGGTGGTGCGGGCGGACGGGACGCGGGCCAAGGGCGGGGGCAAGGTGGTGAAGACGGTGGCGGG
>DATKAG010000137.1:0-4676 GCA_035498355.1 Myxococcales bacterium
ATACTCGAACGTCGGCGACTACGCGCGCGAAGAGCACGGCATGAATGCCAGCACGGCGGTGAAGAAGGTGCGGCTCTCGCGCAGGCTGCGCGAGCGGCCGCTCCTGCGCGACGCGGTGCGGCTCGGGGAGATCACGCCGCGCAAGGCGGAGGTGATCGCGCCAGCCGCATCGTGCTCGGGCAGCGCTCGAGCAAGACGCAACGGGTGGAGGCGTGGGCGCAGGAGTACTACGGCAGCCATCCTGCTCCTCCGGAAGATGCCTGCGATCACGCCTTGGACGAGGTAACCCTTCGGCAGCGGCGCCGAGAGGAGATCGATTCGATCAAGGAGCGCCTCGAGTTGGAGTCGCACCTCTGGGCGGATCTCGTGGCCGTCGACCCGCTGCAGGCGGTGGAGTTCAGCGGGGAGATCGATCCCTTCCGCATCGATGCCGAGCTGAAGAACCTGACGGCGATGCGCAACCGCTGGGATGAGGTCTTCGGGCACGTGGCCCTGATCTTCAAGCGCTGCGGCGCTTGGGACCCCCTGGACTTCGCCAGCTTCGCCCACTACTGCGAGGAGCGGCTGGGGATGGCCCGGCGCACGGTGATGCAACGGGTGGCGCTGGAGCGATTCCTCTTGCGCATGCCTCTTTTGCGACAGGCGCTGCGCGACGGCCAGGTCAGCTACGAGAAGGCGCGCCTGATCGCCCGTCACATGGAAGCCGGGCATGCGTGCGAACTGCGGCCGCTGATCGCGATGGCGCAGGCCATGACCTGCGTCGATCTCCGCGAGGCCCTCACGGCCGAGGCGGAAGGGCAGATGTGCGCGCGGGGGATCTTCACCATCACGGCCCCGCCGGGCGTCTTCGACCTCCTCCGGGAGACTCTGAGCATGGCAAGGGCGCTCGCGGGGCAGGCGATCGCCCTGGGAAAGTGCCTGGTGGAACTGGCGGAGCACTTCGTCGCCGTCTGGAAGGCCCATATCAAGCTGAGGAGGACGAAGCGGATGCGGATCTTCGGCCGCGACCGCTACCGCTGCCAGGTCCCGGGCTGCAGCCGCCCGGCCATGCACCTCCATCACATCGAGTACCGATCCCATGGCGCCAGCGACGACGAGGAGAACCTGCTCTGCCTCTGTACCGCCCACCACCTCTTTGGCATCCACCAGGAACGGATGCGTGTCAGCGGGACCGCGCCGGACAAGCTCATCTGGGAGTTCGGACTGCGCCGGAGCTGGGCCCTGACGGCGGTGCTTTGATGTCATCCCCCGGCGTTGCGCTGTGGGGCAAGAGGAGGGTTCGCCCTATGGGACCTGCACGCCCTCGTGAGCCACGTGGACTTCACCAACCGGGTCAGTCGGGTGGCTCTCACTGCCCTGCTGCTCACGCTGGTGAACACCATCACCAACCTGTTGAAGGTCGCGCGCGACCGGCCGCGTCTGCGTCTCGAAGCGATGGTCGAGGGTCCGAACCGTTGCTCATTCGACGAGATATGCGCGGATGGCGATGGCGTCACGCTGACGCGAGCGAACGCTCTCTGCAAACGACAACCCCCGATTCTTGCGAGAGAACCGGGGGTTGGATGAGTGAGAGCGGAAGGAATCGAACCTTCAACCTATGGATTAAGAGTCCATTGCTCTGCCAGTTGAGCTACGCTCCCGCAAACGCACCAGCGGGGCGCGCTAAGTATCCGGTCCGCCAGCGGCAGTCAAGCGACGGGGCGGGGCGCCGGGGAGGGAAGTTGGGGTGGCTGACCGGGCTTGAACCGGCAACACCTGGAGTCACAGTCCAGTGCTCTACCATTGAGCTACAGCCACCGCGCGGGTACCGCGAGGGGAGCGGAACTTAGCGGACCCATCCCTGCGGCGCCAGTCCCATCGTGCCGGCCCGGTTGGTTGACCCGCCCACGGGCAGCCTCTACTCTCGAGAGGCTTCGCGCCCATAGCTCAGCTGGATAGAGCGCCAGCCTTCTAAGCTGGATGCCGCAGGTTCGAATCCTGCTGGGCGCGCCAACCCTGCATGAAGTCGGGGCGAGAGGATTCGAACCTCCGACCTCCTGCGCCCAAGGCAGGCGCGCTACCAGGCTGCGCTACGCCCCGCGAAGCGCAGGGGAAGTACACGCTTTTCCCCTGCAGAGCAAGCATTTCACAGAGCGCCCTGGCGCGCCAGGCGAGCCAGGGAGGGAAGCAGGGCGCGCAGCGCACGTCCCCGATGGGACAGCCGATTCTTCTCCCCGGAGCCCAGCTCGGCCAGCGTCTTTCCCGGCGCTTCCAGAGGGAGGAACAGCGGGTCGTAGCCGAATCCGTTGGTGCCCCGACCGGCGAGCGCGATGCTCCCGTCCACGCGCCCCGAGGCGTGCACCAGAGGCGCGCCAGAGGGCCCGCAGAGCGCCGCCGCGCAGAAGAAGTGCGCGCCGCGCCGATCGGGGCGCACGTCCGCCAGCGCCGCCAGGAGCTTCGCCCGCCGCTTCTCGTCGGTCTCCGCGTAGCGGGCGCTGAGCACTCCCGGCCCGCCCTCCAGGGCGTCGACGCAGAGCCCGCTGTCGTCGGCCAGCGTCCAGAGCCCGGACTTTCGCGCGCAGGCGACCGCCTTCTGCTCGGCGTTCCCCTCGAACGTGTCCGCGCTCTCTTCGGGCGGGGCGAGCCGGGCATCCTGGAGGGTGAGCAGATCCAGGGGCAGCCCGGCGAGGATCTCCCGGATCTCCACCAGCTTCCCCGGGTTGGAGGTCGCCACCAGCAGCTTCACTTCGCGAACGCTCCGGCGATGGCCGCGAGCTGCTTCTCGTGCAGCTCGGCGAGCCCCTTCTGGGCCAGCGCCACCATGGCCGTGAGCTGCGCGGGGGTGAAGGGCCGCTTCTCCGCCGTCCCCTGCACCTCCAGCAGCTCGCCGGCGGCATTCCCCACCACGTTCATGTCCACTTCCGCCGCGAAGTCCTCCTCGTAGTCCAGGTCGAGGAGCGCCTGCCCGCCGATGATCCCGATGCTCACCGCCGCCACCGGCGGGCGCAGCGCCTTCTCCCGCTGCATGCGCCGCAGGGCGATGCCCAGGGCCACGTACGAGCCGGTGATGGCCGCGGTGCGCGTGCCGCCGTCGGCCTGCAAGACGTCGCAGTCGATCAGCACCTGCCGCTCGCCCAGCTCCTTCAGATCCACGGCCGCCCGCAGCGCCCGCCCGATCAGCCGCTGGATCTCCTGCGTCCGCCCGCTCTGCTTTCCCTTGGCGGCCTCCCGGTCGGTGCGGGTGTGCGTGGAGCGGGGGAGCATCCCGTACTCGGCCGTCACCCAGCCGCGGCCGGAGCCCTTGACGTGGCTGGGCACCCGCTCCTCGGCGGTGGCTGTGCAGAGCACCCGGGTGCGCCCGAAGCTGCAGAGCACGCTTCCTTCGGCGTGCTCGGTGAAGTTGGCGACCAGGGTGACGGACCGGAGCTGGTCCGGGCCGCGATCCTTGCGGGGCATGGGGGCTGCGACTTATCGCGTCCCGGCGGGTGAGGCAACCGCGCCGGTGGCGTTCACCGGCAGCGGCTCGGACTTGCTGGCGGACTGCGGCTTCACCTGCGCCACCAGCCGGCGGACCAGCACCTTCTCGGCGAAGTCGCGCACGCCGTTGGCCAGCGATTCCGCCACCCGGGCCTGGTACTTCTCCCCGCCCAGGAGGCGCCCTTCCTTGGGATGGGAGATGAAGCCGATCTCCACCAGCGCCGAAGGCATCCGCGTCCCGGAGAGCACCAGGAAGGGCGCCTGGCGCACCCCGCGGGAAGGAGCCTTGGTCTCCCGCACCAGGTGCTGCTGGACGATCTGCGCCAGGGCGGCGGAGTCGTTGCGCGCCTGGCCCAGGGCGAGATCGTTGAGGATGCCCACCACCGGATCGCTCGCCTTGGGCAGCGGCACCGCGTCGGGCCCGCCGTTCTCCAGCTGGGCCAGCATGCGCGCCTCGGCGTCGGTGGGGTCGGGGGAGAGGAAGTACGTCTCCACCCCGCGCGTCACCTTGCGGTCCTCGCGCGTCTCCATGGAGTTGCAGTGGATGCTGAGGAAGACGTCGGCGCCCGCCTCGTTGGCGATGCGCACCCGGTCCGCCAGGGGGATGTCCTCGTCCTCGTCGCGGGTGAGGATCACCGTGGCGCCCTGGGCCTCGAGGAACTGGCGGGTCTTCTGCGCAACCTGCAGTGCGATCACCTTCTCGTGCAGGCCGCGGCCGCCGTGGGCGCCGTCGTGCGGCGGGGGGCCGCCGTGTCCGGGATCGAGCACCACCACCAGCGCGCCCTGCTGGTCCGCCAGGGCGGGCAGGGCGAGGAGGCAGGCCATGCTCAGCACGAGGATGCGGCGCACGGCGGGAGCTTACCAGAAGGGCGGGGAGCTACTGAAGTATTACACCGGCCCACCCCGGAAGACATCGCGCATCTTCCGGGCGGTCTCCGGGCTGAAGACGGTGAGGAGCCAGTAGACCAGGCCGACCACCAGCGCGACCTTGAGGGCGAACCAGGCCAGCGTGATCAGCAGGCCGAGCAGGCCGCCCGCCACGCCGAACACCAGCTTGAGGGCGATGAAGGCGACCAGGCCGACGACTGCGATGGCTCCTACGGTACGGATCATCTTCGTTTCTCCTGCCGGTTCTGACGCGCGGGAAGGGAAGAAATTTCACCGATCACGTCCACGCCGGGCTCCTCGCCCGGGCGGAGGCGGAGCACCTCGCCCACCGC
>DATKAG010000138.1:0-3469 GCA_035498355.1 Myxococcales bacterium
GCGCGGGCCTGCGCCTGCACCTGCTCGGCGAAGGGTGGAAGCTCGCCGCCCTCGACGTGGAGGACGATCTCCGCGAGGTGGCGATGCTCCACCGGGTGGAGGAGTGCCTCGGGCAACGCCCGCTGCCCGCCCCGGTGCAGATCCAGCGGCTGACCAAGCGGCGCGTCTGCGAGGGGGCGCTGCGGGTGCGAGAGGAGACCCACCCCGCCCAGGCGCCCCTGGAGTTGCAAGGCGTCGACGTCGCCTCTCCCGAAGGCCTGCGCCAGCGCTGGTTCGGCGTCCCCGACGCGGCCGGGCCGGCCGATCCTGATCTGCATCCATTCGCCGACGATCCCTGGTGGCAGTCCTTCGCGCCCGTCCCCGGCTCGCTCCTGCGCGTCGAGCAGTGGTTCAGCGGGCCCGCCGGGGGGTCGCCCTTCGAGACGGGGCTGTCGGGCGGAAACCTCTCCTTCGACGCCCGCCGCTCGATCCTCAAGCAGTGGATCGACGTCAGCGGGCCGTCCCTGGTGGCGCTGCGCATCCGCCAGGCGCTCTGAACGAAGCCGAATCCCCGGTCGCCGCGGCGGCGGCTCTTTGGCGTAGAGTGCGCCTCCCCGGAGGCCCCGACCTTGCTGCTCGCCCTCTTGATCCTCGCCACTGCCCCTTCCCCCGACCCCGCGCGCACCCTGGTGGGCGGCGCCCTCACCGACGGGCTGGCCCACGCCCGCCTGCGGGAGCTGACCGACACCATCGGTCCCCGCCTCTCCGGCTCGCCCGGCGCGGAGGCGGCGGTGCAGTGGGCGCTGAAGAAGTTCCAGCAGGACGGGCTGGCCGCGCGCCTGGAGCCGGTGAAGGTGCCGCACTGGGTGCGCGGGCCGGAGAGCGGCGAGATCCTCCCCTCTCCTTCGGGCGTGGGGCACCCGCTGGCCCTGACGGCGCTGGGCAACGGGGTGGGAGGCAACGTCACCGCGGAAGTGGTGGAGGCGCGCTCCCTGGCCGAGGTGGCGGCGCTGGGCGCATCCGCCCGCGGCAAGATCGTCTTCTTCGACCACCCCATGAGCACTCCCGACGGCTACGGGAAGTTCGTGGACCTGCGCACGCACGGCCCCTCCGCGGCGGCCCGGGTGGGCGCGGTGGCGGTGCTGATCCGGTCGCTGGCCACGGCTTCCTTCCGCTCGCCGCACACGGGGATGACCAGCTATGACGCGGACGCGCCGAAGATCCCCGCGGCGGCGGTGAGCACCGAGGACGCCGACCTGCTGCACCGACTCTTGCAGCGCGGCCCGGTGAAGGCGCGGATCTCGCTCGACTGCCGCATGCTGCCCGACGCGGACTCGTCCAACGTCATCGGCGAGGTGCGCGGGCGGGAGAAGCCCGAGGAAGTGGTGCTGATCGGGGCGCACCTCGACTCCTGGGACCTGGCGCAGGGCGCCAACGACGACGGCGCGGGGGTGGCGATGGTGATGGAGGCCGGCCGGCTGATCGCCTCCCTGCCGCAAAAGCCCCGGCGCACGCTGCGGGTGGTGCTCTTCATGAACGAGGAGAACGGGCTGGCGGGAGGGAAGGCGTACGCGGCCGCGCACAGGGAAGAGATCCCGCGCCACGTGGCCGCCCTGGAAGCGGACAGCGGCGCCGGCCGGCCGCTGGTGGTGCGGATGCGGGCGGGCGAAGGGGGCGTGGCCCTGCTCAAGCCCTGGCTCTCGGCGCTGCAGTCCCTGGAGATCGGGTTGGAGGAGGGCGAGGCCGGCGGCGCCGACCTCGGTCCTTTGGGCGGTCAGGTCCCGCTGGTATTGGTGCACCCCGACGGGACGCACTACTTCGACATCCACCACAGCGCGGCGGACACGCTGGACAAGATCGACCCGGAGAACCTGGCCAAAGGCGCGGCGGCCATCGCGGTGGTGGCCTGGTCGCTGGCGGAGATGCCGGAGACCCTGCCCCGGCCGCCGCCCCGCGAGCGGGAGAAGCAGGCCGCTCCGAAACCTCTAGCCCACTAGGTGGCCGCCTCGCCCGATGGCCGCAGCAGGAGCGGCAGCCAGAGGGCCAGCGCCACCCCGGCCGCCGCCACCGTGCAGAGCGGCGAGAGCGTCCCCTCGTGCCACTCTGCGAACCTCCGCATCTGTCCCTGATCGGCCATCATCGCCAGCGCCGCGATGCGCACCGCGTTGCTGACGAATCCCACCAGCACGGCGCTGGCGAAGAGGAAGATCTTCTCCCGGCGGGTGGTGGGAAAGAGGGAGATGGCGAAGATCGCCAGGAAGAGCAAGGCGAAGATCTGCGTCAGCCCCGAGCAACCCTGGAAGACCAGCAGCGTGGAGCCGGGCAGCCTCAGCTCGATCCCCGCCCGCGACACCGGGACCCCGGCCAGCTTCAGGAGGGCCTCGCTCATCGCCGCCGTGGGCGGGCAGAGATCGAGGGTATCGCGCGCCCAGCGCGGGGCGGGCAGGAGCCAGGGGAAGAGGAGCATCGCCAGCGCCTTCGCCTGGCGGCGCACCTCGCGCGGGCCAAAGAGCACCGAAAGGCCCAGCCCGGCCGCGAGCGGGGCCAGCCGGTGCGCGGTCTGGTAGCGCAAGGGCGCCATCTCGATCAGCGAGGCGGCGACCAGCGCCGCCCCCGGAGCGATCCACCAGCGCGACGCCGGCTCGGCTGCGGAGAAGTCCCAGAGGAGCGCGGCGCAAGCCCAGGCCAGGGCCACGGCCAGCCAATATTCGGCCAGGGCGTGCTGCGCGCGCCCGGCGAGGGCCACCTGCGCGATCCCCAGGAAAGCGACGGCCGCGATCAGCCAGCTTCGCCGATCGCGGCCCGTCATCGACTCCTCGTCGCGATGCAAGAACGACCTACTTGCGGGTCAGCCGCCGTCCCACGAACAGTGCGGTCACGCCCGCTCCCAGCCCGAGCAACGTCAGCGGCTCCGGCGCCCGGTGCGAAGGCATTCTGTGCCCACGCCCCCAACCCTGCGCGTTCGCCGCCGCGCTCGCCAACACCAGTACAGTCCCAATTGCAGCCATGATTCCACAGATGTTTTTTGCCATTCCCCCACCTCCACCGCAAATTACTACCTCTACATCCACACGGTTTCAATACCCCTACATTGGAATTATTTTTCCTCAATCCTCTCAGCGACTTTCGTCGGAGATCGGGGACACAATACGCAACTCCCCATGCCAACTCGGCGGCGCCGAACTGTGCTAGGGAGCGCGCCCATGAAGACGCTGCGAAGCTTCGTCGAGGGCCGCTGGGTGGAAGGAAAGGAACCGCTGGCGACGCTGGTCAATCCTTCCACGGAGGAGCCGCTCGCGCGCACCTCTTCTTCCGGCGTGGACTTCGGCGCCGTCCTCGAGTTCGCCCGCTCGCGCGGCGGCCCCGCCCTGCGCGAGCTGACCTTTGCGCAGCGGGGCGAGCTGCTCAAGGCCTGGAGCAAGGCGATGCACGCCGCCCGCGACGAGCTGATCGGGCTGGCGCTGGCCAACGGCGGCAACACCCGCGGCGA
>DATKAG010000139.1:0-7415 GCA_035498355.1 Myxococcales bacterium
GGCGGACGTCACCGTCTCCCTGGCCAAGGGCGTCCCCCGCCTCAAGGGCGATCTGCGGATGAAGGGGGTGGTCCTGGGCAGCTTCATCCCCGGCGACGGGCGGCTGCGCTTCGACTTCACCCCCGCCCGGGTGAAACTGGATCGGCTGGAGATCCCGGTGGGCCGGGGGCAGGTGAACGGCGCCCTGGAGGTGGGGCTGGCCGATCCCGCGCTGCCCCTCTCGGCGGACCTGCAGCTCCGCGACATGGAGCTGGCCGACCTGCTCCGCAAGCTGGGCCTGCCGCACGTCTGGGTGGTGCTGCGCACCAGCGGCCGGGTGCAGGTGAAGGGCGCGCTCGCTCCCTTCCGCCTTCAGGGCGAGACCGCGCTGGAGCTGGCCGACTTCGCCGTCCTCGATCGCAGCTACGAGAAGCGGGCGCAGGCGCGGAAGATGGTCGAGTTCGCCCGGGGCGAGCTGGACAGCCAGGTCTCGGTGGACGCGGAGAAGATCGTGGTGAGCGGCGGCCGCCTCCTGGTGGGCTCCTCCCGGCTGTCCGTCGAGAGCACCTTCCACACCGACGCGAAGAAGGGGATGCGGATCGCGGCCCAGTCGGACGCGCTCTCCCTGGACGACCTTTCCGGCCACCTGGGCCCGCTCCCCACCCGGGGGACCCTGAAGCTGAGCGCGCTGATCCAGGGGCCCTACGCGGGCCTCTCCATCGAGGGCGACACCGCGGCGCAGGGGGCGCGCCTGCTGGATCTCTCCCTGGGTGACGTCAGCAGCCGGGTGGGATTCGACGTGCGCTCGGGCCGGCTGACCTTCGCCGACATCCGCGGGCGCAAGGACCGCAGCGCCTACCAGGGGCGCATCGCCCTGGACTTCAAGTCGGAGGGGATTCCCGTCGACGCCAGCGTGGAGGTGCCCGACGGCTGGGTGCACGACCTGGTGGACCTGGGGATCGGCATGGCCCCGGTGCTCTCCGCGGTGCACGACCCCGGCCAGGTCGACGGGCATTTGCAGGCGACCCTGGAGGTGAAGGGGCCGGTGGCGGCGCCGGACGGAACCGCCACCCTCCGCCTCGATCACCTGAACCTCTGGGGGCAGACCTTCGACGACGGAGAAGCCAGCCTGGTCCTGCGCGGGGCGGAGCCTCGCCTGGCCCTGGAGAAGGTGGTGCTGCGGCGCAAAGAGGCCTCGCTGCGGCTCTCCGGGGCGCTGGGGCCCGCCTGGAAGCTGGAGCTGGACGCGGAGGCGGAGGACTTCGACCTCGCCGACCTGGACCTGGTGGCGGCGGCCAGGCTCTCCGGACCCTTGCGCGCCACCGTCCGCGTCCGGGGGACGGCGGCGCTTCCCCAGGTGGAGGCGGCGGCCAGCTTCTCCGAGGGAATGGCGGGCGAGGCGGACCTGGGCGAGGGGGAGCTTCGGTTGAAGATCGACGGCAAGGCGATGACGCTGCAGGGGAAGGTGGGGACCCACGCCATCGAGGCCGAGGCCCGGCTGGAGGACGACGTCCCCTACACCTGCTCGGCCACCGTGCGCGTGCCCGACCTGGCCCAGTACATCCACCTCTTCGCTCCCGACGCGCAGATCCAGAGCGGCTCGCTGGCGGGAAAGGTGGCGCTGAAAGGAGCGCTGCGCCGCTGGCGGGAGAGCGAGGGCGTCCTCACCCTCTCCCAGCTGAAGGTGGTGCGCAGCGACCTGCCCTTCGAGAACGACGGTCCCGCCGAGGTCACCTTTGGCCCCGAGGGCATCCGCACCCAGCGGCTGGCGCTGCGCGCCCCCTACACCACCGCCCAGCTCTCCGGAGGGCGGGCCCCCGACGGCACCCTCGACCTGCGGCTCAGCGCCAGCATCGACGGCCGGGTGCTGGCGGGCGTGGTGCCCGACCTGGAGCACGCCTCCGGCACGTACCTCATGCAGGCGACGGTGGGCGGTACGGCGAAGCGGCCCACGGTGCTGGGCAACGTCCGGGTGGAGGACGGCGCCCTCACCCTGCGCGGGGTGCCGGTGGCGGCCCGGGGGCTGAACGGCAGCATCTCCTTCTCCCAGGACGCGCTGGTGATCGACTCGCTCTCGGGGAAGCTGAACAACGGCGAGGCGCGCGTCTCCGGCGGGGTGGAGATGGAGCGGCTGGCGCCGAGGAAGATCGACATCTCCGCCCTGGTCAGCCGGGTGAACGTCAAGCTGCAGGAGGGCGTCAACGCCACGGTGGACGGGAGCCTCACCCTCTACGGCCCGCCCTCCGAGCCGGTGCTGGGGGGCAGCCTGATCCTCTCGCAGATCAGGTACGCCGAGGACATCGACCTGGAGCGGTCGCTGCTCGACTTCTCCCGCCGCCCGCCCGCGCCCAAGGTGCTGGCCAAGAGCGCGGTGGTGGTGCGCTTCGACCTGGACGTGCGCCTGGACCGCGGGGTGCGGGTGGAGAACAACCTCGCCCGCGCCGACCTCAAGGGAGATCTCAAGGTCACCGGCACCTCCCGGGCCATCGGCCTGCTGGGGAGCGTGAACACGGTGCGGGGCACGGCCACCTTCCGGGGCAACGAGTTCCAGATCGAGCAGGGGGTGCTCACCTTCACCGACCGCCAGCGCATCCGGCCCAGCTTCGACCTGCAGGCCAGCGCCCAGGTGAAGGAGTACAAGGTCCGCCTGCACGCCTTCGGCACCCCGGCCGAGCCGCACGTCTCCCTCACCTCGGAGCCGGCGCTGGCGGAGGCCGACCTGGGGTTCCTCCTCGCCTTCGGCTTCGTTTCCCAGCAGATGCAGCAGAGCAACTTCTCCGCGGCCGACTCCGGCCTGGCCATCGGCATCGAGGCGCTGAACAAGGCCACCGGCTTCTCCGAGGAGGTGAACCGCTTCATCCCCAAGAACCCCATCATCCGGGACCTGAACATCGACTTCGCCAGCGACTTCTCCTCGACCACCAACCGGCTGGAGCCGATGGCGCGCTTCAAGTCGCACCTGCTCAGCGACAAGCTGGACATGCGGATGATGGAAGGGCTCACCACCCGGCGCTACCGGGGGATGATCAGCTACCAGCTCTCCGACGCGCTCTCCACCAGCTTCCAGATGGACAACGAGCACTCCGGCTCCAACGGCACCGGCACCGGCACCGACTTCGGCATCGACCTCCACCTGCACTGGGAGGGGGACTAGTTGCTGGGCATGCTCTGCGCCCTGCTCCTGGCGCAAGCGCCCGGGCCGGAGCCGCTGCGCGTCGGGGAGATCGCCTGGGAAGGCGCGGACTCGACCGGCGTGCGCGACCTGGTGGAGATCCAGCCGGGGCAGCCGCTCGACACCCGCGACGTGCGCGACGCCATCCGCGCCCTGCACGCCAGCGCCCGCTTCTCCCGGGTGGCCGCCTACGCCGAGCCCCTGGGCGAAGGCAAGGTGAGGCTGGTGTTCGTGCTCACCGCCATCGAGAAGCTCGTCTCCCTGGGCTTTCCCGGGCACTCGGCGCTGGCGGAGAGCGTGCTCCTGCAGGCGGCAAATCTCCAGGTCAACGCGGAGTTCCAGCCCGAGCTGGTGGGGCCGGCGGTGGAGACGATCCTCGCCGCCTACTTCCGCATCGGCTACCGCCACGCGCAGGTGACGCCGGTGCGGAAGCCTTTGCCCGGCGGCGTGGCCCTGGAGCTGCGCATCGAGGAGGGGCCGCTGACCCGGATCTCGGAGGTGCGCTTCAGCGGGGATCTGGGGCTCACCCGGGATCAGCTCACCGCCGCCCTGCGGCTGGACCCGGGCGACGTCCTCAACCTCACCTCGCTGGAGGAGGCGGTGCACCGGGTGCGCGAGCGCTACCGGCGGGCGGGGCGGCTGCGCGCGCGCGTCGACCCGGCCGTGGTGGAGGAGTCGGGGAAGGGTGCGGCGCGCGTGGTGCTGCCGGTGGAGGCGGGGCCGGAGGTGCGCTTCGTCTTGCGCGGGAACCGGGCCTTCTCCGACTCCGTGCTCGCCGCGCAGCTCCAGCTGGACCCGGAGGAGACGCTGGACGCGCAGGCCGCGGAGGAGCTGGCCGGGCGCCTGCGGCGCTTCTACGTGGGAACCGGCTTCCTCCGGGCCCGGGTGGCGCAGCGGGAGATGGTGGCGAAGGACGGCGCGCAGGAGCTGATCTTCACCATCGAGGAAGGCCCCCAGGTGCGGGTGGAGCGGCTGCTCTTCACCGGCAACAAGAGCGTGCCCGGCGAGGAGCTTCGCGAGCGGGTGATCCTCCTCTTGCGCGACACGGTCCGCGACCCGGCCTCCAAGGCGGATCCGGCGAGCCTGGAGGCCATCGGGCTGATGGGCCGCTCGCCCGCGCCGGCGGCGGCGCGCACCAAGGTGGATCCGGAGACCGTGTTCGATCCGCTGGTGTACGCACGGGCCCTCAAGCAGATCGAGGATCAGTACAAGTCGCAGGGCTACCTCTCGGTGCGGGCGGGGCCGCCCAGGCTGGAGCCCATCGGCGGCAACCCCGGGCGCATCGAGGTCACCATCCCCATCCGCGAGGGAGAACAGACGCGGGTGGGGCAGATCCTGGTGGAGGGCGGGGGAGACGTGTCGCCCTCCGGGCTGGACGCGGCCATCGCCCTGCGCCCGGGCGCGCCCTTCAGCTACCTGCAGGCCGAGGAGGGGCGGGTGGCGCTCACCCAGATCTTCATGCGCCGCGGCCACTTCTATGCCCGGGTGGAGGACGAGGAGGAGTTCGAGGACACCCCGGACGGCGCCTCGCGGGTCGACGTGCGCTACCGCATCCAGCCGGGACCGGTCGTCCGGGTGGGCTTCGTGGAGGTGGTCGGGCAGCGGCGCACGGTGGAGGGGCTGGTGCTGGACCTGGTGGGAATGCGCCGCGGCGACGTCCTCACCCCGGAGGCGATCGACCGCGCGCAGCAGTCGCTCTTGCAGACGGGGCTCTTCTATTCGGCCATCCTCACCCCCCGCAACCCCGAGGTGCCCGAGGGAGAGAAGACGGTGCTGGTGACGCTGCGCGAGCGGCCCACCCGGGCCTTCCAGGCGAGCGCGGGGTTCTCCCTGGCCGACGGGCCGCGGGTGAGCGTGCAGTGGACGCAGGGGAACGTCTTCGGGCGCAACCTCACCTTCAGCGTGCTGGCCAAGGCGGATTATCCCTTCGCCCGGTTCCCCCGGAAGCAGGTGACGGTCGATTGCCCGCCGGAGTGGAAGGGCCCCACGCCCTGCACCGATACGGAGATCGTCTACCCGCCGGGGTTGCCCATCGAGCGGGCCATCGACGTTGGCCTCTCCGCGCCCCGCCTCTGGCCGCTCACCGACGCACTGCGGGCCAGCGTCGACCTGATCCACGAGCGGGCGCTGCGCACCTCGTACGACCTGACCAAGTACTCCGCCCAGATCGGGTTCGACCTGACACGCCGGCGGCCGGTCACCGGCGGGCTCGCCTACGAGTTCGGCTACCAGGAGCTGACCGTCGGCGCGCCTTCCCTCGAGGACGCGCTGGCGGGGCGCACCACCCGCCTCCCGCCGGGGAGGATGCTCTTCGGCTCGCTCCGCCCCACCGTGATCCTCGACCTGCGGGATGATGTCGCCCGGCCCCGCAAGGGCCTCTTCCTGCAGTTCACCGGCGACTACCTGCGCTCCTTCCGCGGCAGCGACGTCCCGGAGGAGGGGCAGATCCACGTCAACCTGATGCGGGTGCAGGGCCTGGCCGCGACCTACCTGCCGCTGCCTGCCCTCTCCAGCATCATGGTCTCCCTGCGGGGCGGCCGGGTATACCAGCTCGACGATCTCTCCAAGACGCCGGGCGATCGCCGCTTCTACCTGGGCGGCGCCACCTCGCTGCGCGGCTTCCACGAGGACGCGGTGCAGCCCCAGGACCTGATTCCCCAGGCGCACGCCCAGGTGCGCGCCTGCGAGGCCACCCTGAGCGACGTGGCCTGCACGCTGCAGGCCCAGATCCTTTCCGCGGGCGGGACCAGCGGCGGCGGCGACCTGTTCATCGCCTGGACCACGGAGCTGCGCGTGCCTTTCACCCAGAACTTCGAGACCGCGCTCTTCTGGGACGCAGGCAACCTCTGGAGCGCGCCGCCCTACCGCTTCCTGCACAACATCGTGCTGCGCCACGCGGTGGGCGCGGGGCTGCGCTGGCTCACGCCGATCGGGCGGATGGCGTTCGACATTGGCGTCAACCTCGACCCCGACGCACTGCTGGGGGAGCCGCGGTTCGGGCCGTATTTCGCGATTGGGACGATCTAGGGACCTCAGGCCGCTTCATCGCCGTCCACGTCAACGTCAACGCGCACGTCAACGCACACGTTTGGTTTCTACTTCGCCAGCGGTCCCCAAGCCGGGTCCGAAGCGCCCCCCTTCTCGTTCGTCACCTGCCGCTGCCCCGACCCGTCCGGCTGGGTCATCCAGATCTGCCGCTTCCCGGTGCGGGTGGAGGAGAAGAGCAGGTAGCGGCCGTTCGGCGCCCATGCCGGCTTCTCGTTGGTGCCCTGGTTCTGCGTCAGTCGCGTCACCTTCCCGCCGTCCAACGCCACCGTATACAGGTCGAACACCCGGTGCTCGTCGCGGCCGGAGAAGGCGATCAGGTCGCCCTTCGGGCTCCAGGCCGGCTCCTGGTTGTAGTTGCCCTGGAAGGTGAGGCGGCGCACGTCCGAGCCGTCTACCGCCATCGTATAGATCTGCGGGGTGCCGGCGCGGTCGGAGACGAAGGCGATGCGCTTGCCGTCCGGGCTGAAGGAGGCGGAGATGTCGATGCCCCGCGAGTCGGTGAGCCGCTTCGCTCCGCTGCCGTCGGCCTGGGCCAGGTAGACGTCGGTGTTGTCGTTCTGCGAGCTGGAGTAGACGAGCCGCGTGCCGTCGGGCGACCAGGAGGCGCCGGTGGCGAAGTCCCCGGTGAGGAGCAGGGGGCGGATCTTCTGGGTGGCGACGTCCACCTGGAAGAGGTGCGCGCCGGTGCCCTCGCGGAAGCTGCTGAAGGCGATGCTCTTGCCGTCCGGGGACCAGGAGGGCAACAGGTTGATGGTGGCCGCGGTGAGGGGCAGGGGAGCGTAGCCGTCCCAATCGGAGGCGACGACCTGCTTGCCGGGCTCGCTCTCGCGCACCCAGGCGATGCGGGTCTGGAACACCCCCGGCTCGCGGGTGAAGTAGCGGACCACATCGTCGCCGAAGCGGTGGGCCAGAAGGCGCAGCGCAGGCCTGGGCGCCGCGTAGGTGCCGTGCAGGAGCTCCTGCCCGCGGGCCGCGTCGTAGAGGCGCATGTCGCACTTCACCTCGGCACCGGGGGCCTCGCAGCTCAGCTTCACCAGCGCCTGCGCGCCCACCGACTGCCAGGGGCCGTAGTTGAACCCGCTCAAAGGCTCGTCGGCGGCGGCGAGGAAGGAAGCGGGATCGAGCAGGCGGAAGAGGCCGCTGCGATCGAAGTCCTGGGAGAGGACCGCTTCCACCGCGGCGCCCGCTTCCGGCGTTCCCAGCGCCGGGGCCACGG
>DATKAG010000140.1:0-9047 GCA_035498355.1 Myxococcales bacterium
TCCACGTCAACGCCGACGACGCCTTCCCCTACCGCCTCTGCGGGGGGCAGCAGGAAAGCGGGTCGGCCTGCGTCCTCTCCCGCGGGCCCGACGGGGCCATCACCTTCCGCGAGTGGCACCCGGCGGCGGTGGAGGAGTACGGGTACGCCGTGCCAGACCCGCGGGATCCCGACGTGGTGTACGGGGGCAAGATCTCCCGCTGGGACCGGAGGACGGGGCAGGTGCAGGACCTCTCGCCGGTGGTGGTGCGCACGCCCGGCTACCGGGTGATCCGCACCCAGCCGGTGGTCTTCTCGCCCACCGATCCGCGGACCCTCTATTTCGCCTCCAACACCGTGTGGAAGACGCGCGACGGCGGGCGCTCCTGGCAGCGGATCAGCCCGGACCTGACGCGCAAGAGCTGGGAAGTGCCGGCGAGCGTCGGCAAGTACCGGGGCTCGAAGGAGGCCCAGCCGGAGCAGCGGGGAGTGGTCTACGCCCTGGCCCCCTCTCCCAGGGATGGAAACGTGCTCTGGGCGGGCACGGACGACGGCCTCATCCACCGCACTTCCGACGGGGGAAAGACCTGGAAGGACGTCACCCCGAAGCAGCTCGTGCCTTGGGCGAAGGTGAGCATCCTCGAGGCGGGCCGCTTCGACGCGAAGACCGCGTATGCAGCCATCAACACCCTGCGCCTCGACGACCTGCGGCCCCACATCCTGCGCACGCACGACGGCGGCGCGAGCTGGGAGGAGACCGTCCGCGGGCTGCCGGCCGGCGGCATCGTCAACGTGGTGCGCGAGGATCCCGTCCGCCGCGGCCTGCTCTTCTGCGGCACCGAGCAGGCGGTGTACGTCAGCTTCGACGACGGCGGCTTTTGGCAGCCCTTGCGCCTGAACATGCCGGCCACCTCCATCCGCGACCTGATCGTCAAGGGCGACGACCTGGCCGTGGCCACCCACGGGCGCGGCTTCTGGATCCTCGACGACATCCAGCCTTTGCGCGAGGTGACCGACGCGGTGACCCTGGAGGACGCGCACCTCTTCGCTCCCCAGGCCGCCCTGCGGCTTCGCTGGGACACCAACACCGACACGCCGCTGCCTCCCGACGAGCCGATGGCCCGCAATCCGCCGGACGGGGCGATCATCGACTACTTCCTCAAGGAGCCCGGACCGGTGACCCTGGAGATCCTCGACGCCAAGGGGGCGCTGGTGCGCGGCTTCTCCAGCCGCGATCCCGCCGGGCCGGCCAGGGACGAAGGGAACGTGCCCCGCTGGTGGATCCGCCCCGCGCTTCCGCCCTCGGGCGAGGCCGGGCTGCACCGCTTCGTCTGGGACCTGCACTGGCCGCCGCTCCGGGCGCTGGAGGCCTCGTATTCCATCGCCGCCGTCCCTCACGACACCCCGAAGGAGCCGCGCGGCCCCTGGGCGGTGCCCGGCCAGTACACGGTGCGGCTCACCGCCGCCGGGCGCACGCTGACCCGGCCGCTGAGCGTGCGGATGGACCCGCGGGTGAAGACGCCGCCCGCGGCGCTGGAGCAGCAGCTCGCGCTCTCCCGCAGGCTGGCCCAGGCGCTGGAGACGGACACCGACCTGACGGAGAAGGTGCGCAAGTTGCGGGCCGAGCGGCCCTCCGCCGATGCCGCGCTGGCGGCGCTGGAAGGAACGGCCGAGGAGCGGCGGCCCTGGGCAAAGGAACAGCCGCCCTCGCTGGTCCCCTGGAACGCGAGACTTTCGGCGATGTACGACACGCTCCAGTCCACCGACCTTCCGCCTACCCCGCAGGCGGTGCGGGCGGCGGAAAAGACCTTGAAGGAAGCGGAAGATCTCTTCTCCCGCGCGCGTGCCGCGCTCGCTTCGTATAAATAAACTTGGCCGCGAAGACGTCCTGGGTGTCTTGACGGCAGGGACGTCGTTACCAGGAGGTGGGCATGGCGCTGGGCCGCAGGGAGCTTCTGATTCTCGGGGGAGGGGTGATCTGCTCGCGGGCCATCGGCTGCGGGTCGGACACCATCGTGCTGGACGCGGTGATCCCCGCGGGGCTCTCCACGGATGTCCAGCTCAACACGCTCAACGTCGTCTCCGGCAAGCACGTCGCCCTGGGGCGCGACTCCTTGGGCATATACGCCATGACCCTGGTCTGCACGCACTCGGGCTGCGACATCGCCGAAAGCGGCGGATCGGTCACTCCCACGCTGCTCCACTGCGGCTGCCACGGCAGCGAGTTCGACGGCCAGGGCAAGGTCAAGCTGGGGCCCGCGACGGCCCCGCTGTCGCACCTGCAGGTCACCAAGGACGCCTCGAACCAGCTCACCATCCACGGCGACACGGTGGTGGCATCGACGGACCGCCTCGCGGTGTGAGGATCCGCTGGGCAGCGCTGGCGCTCTGCGCGGCCTGCGCCAGCTACCGCCTGCTGCCGCTGCCGGCCGGCCCCGGCCCGATGCCGGTGCGGTACGAGAAGAGCCGCCTCTTCTTCCATTCGCAGGAGGAGGACGGCGCGCTCGCGCGCGTCTTCGCCGGCCCCCGGGCGGTCCTGGCCACGGTGGCCGCGCCGGAGCACGGGGTCTTCGCTTCCGCCGACGGCGGCGCGACCTGGGCGTTCTCCTCCCTTCCCCTGTTCGACGCGGTCCTGTTCGGCGGGCGGAGCATTTTCGCCGTCTCCGGCAACCGCGTCTTCCACTCCGAGGATCGGGGGGAGAGCTGGCAGGGCGCGGAGCCCGGGGAAGGGGCGGTGGAGGCCCTGGCGCTGGGCCCGGAAGGGGCGCTGTACGCGGGCGGGCGCGGCAAGCTCTACTCCAGCGCCGACGGAGGGCGGACGTTCCGCGCCCTCGCTCCGCAGATCCCGGCGAGGAACTGGCGGGTGCGCAGCATCGTCGCGGCCCCCTTCGGCCTCTTCGTCTCCGTGCGCGGCGACCCCACGGACCCGCGGCCGCCGCAGGCGCGGCTCCAGGCCCTCTTGGGATATGCCTCCACCGAGGCGGTCACCGCCCTGGCGCTGGTCGACTCCCGCGACTCCTCCCCGCGCACGTACCAGTGGGGGACCCTGGGGGACGGCGCTTACGTCTCGGTGGATGGAGGCGCGACGTTCCGCAAGACCGGGCTGATGCTCGACGTCTCGCTGGTGCTGCACGAGGGCGTCCTCTACGGGGTGGCCGCCGACACCTTGCTGCAGGCCGCCGCGCTCATCCGCCGCCATCCCGACCTGGCCGCCGCCGCCGAGCGGCACCTGAACGGCGACCGCGGCGCGGCCTCGACCTTGCGCGAGGCCTGCGCGTACCCGGGGCGCGAGGAGCTGGTCGCGGGCCCTCTCGCCTCGGCTCCCGTCTTCCGCACCGCCGACTTCGGCGCCACCTGGTCGCGGGTGCTCGATCCTCCCATCTCGCTGCTCGTGGCCCTGCGCGAAGGAGTGGAGCGCAACGGGTGGGAGGCGTCCGCGGCGCCGGCGCAGGGGCGCGGGCGGGGAGGCGGACGTCCGCCGCCGCCCCAGCACCAGCGCTCCGGCGGCCGGCACGGCGGGCGCCCTGCGGCGGAGGGGCAGGGCGAGGCTGCGCGGCCCGGGATCCCCTTTCCCCGCGTCATGCTCGCCCTGGTGGACCCGGCGCGGCTTCTCGCCCATTTCAACTCCGGCCTGCAGCTTTCCGGCGTCTCCAACGGCGATGCCTACGCGCCCACGCAGGCCTACTGGGACGCGCTGCTCGCCGCCGCGGCGGCGGAGAGCGAGGCGGAGGGTGAGATCTCGCTGGGCCCCGGCTTGCCCGACTTCCCCCAGGGAGCGGCGTTCGAGATCCTCCGCCTCGACGAGGGGGGAAAGCTGCGGCCCGTCCCGGCGGATCCGCCTCGCGCGCCGCCGGGCATCATGGCCTATCCCCAGTCGATCGCCGGCGCCCGCGGACAGGACTTCCTCGTCCTCGCCGGCACCAGCCGCCGGGGCCAGTCCTGGCGGGGCGGGTGGCGCCTCGGCGCGCCGTGATATCAGCGTCGGCAGTGACCGGGCTTGCCCGCCGCATCGGCCTGTTCGACGCCACCATGGTGGTGATGAACGGGATCGTCGGGTCGGGAATCTTCGTCACTCCCGCGCTGGTCGCCCGTTCCACCTCGGGATCGGCGGAGATGGTGCTCGCCTGGGTGGCGGGCGGGGTCGCGGCGCAGCTCGGGGCCTTCGTCTACGCGGGCCTCTCCCGGGAGAGGCCTCTCGCCGGCGGGCAGTACGTCTATTTGCGCGAGGCCTTCCACCCGCTCCTGGGATTCCTCTACGGGTGGGCCTTGCTGGTCGTGATCCAGACCGGCGGGATGGCGGTCTGCGCGATGACCTTCGCGCGCTACCTGCGGCAGCTTGCCGGCCTCTCCTTGCCGGAGAGCGCCCTGGCCGCGCTGGCGATGGCGGTCCTCACCGGGATCAACTGCCTGGGCGTCACCTCCGGCGCGCGGGTGCAGAGCGGGCTGATGCTCCTGAAGATCGCCGCCCTGCTCGCGCTCATCGGCTGCGGGCTCTTCGGCGAGGCGGCGCTGCTGCCGGAGAGCGGCACTCCGGGCGAGGGCTTCTTCGCCGCGCTCATCCCGGTGCTCTTCTCCTACGGCGGATTCCAGACCGCCTGCTTCGTGGCCGGGGAGATGAAGGACCCGCGGCGCGACCTGCCGCGCGCGCTGGTGGCCGGCGTGGCCTGCGTGATCGCCCTCTACGTGGGCGTGACCGTCGCCTGCGACCGGGTGCTGGGGAAGGCGGTCCTGGAAGGGAGCGCGGCGCCGGCGATGGACGTCGCCAGCCGGGTGCTGGGCGCGCGGGGGGCCACGCTGGTGGCCGCGGGCGTGGCCATCTCTTCGCTGGGCTTCCTCAGCCAGAGCATCCTCACCGCGCCCCGCGTCTACTTCAAGATGGCGGAGGACGGCGCCTTCGTGCGCGCGGTGGCCTGGGTGCACCCGCGCACCCGGGTGCCGGTGACGGCCATCGTGCTCCAGGGCGCCATCGCCGCCTCCCTGGCGCTGCTCGGGACCTACGAGGTGCTCTTGCGCTACGTGGTCTCCATCGACTTCATCTTCTTCGCCCTGACCGCCGCGAGCCTGTTCGTCTTCCAGGGGCGGGGGGAAAGGCCGAAGGTCCCGGGGCACCCGGCGAGCACGCTCGTTTTCATCGCCATCTGCGCGGCGGTGGTGCTGACCACCTTCCGCCGCGACCCGCTGCACGGCCTGGCCGGCCTGGCGTTGACGTTTCTGGGCATTCCCGTCTACCTGCTCTGGCGGAGGAGCGAATGAGAGCCTTGTGGATGTTGGTGTTGCTGGCGCTGCCGGCGTTGGCCCAGGAGCGCCGCGACCCCCGGGTGGAGGCGATCGTGCAGCGGATCGACTCCCGGCGCTTGCAGGCCACCGTGAAGCGGTTGACGGAGTTCGGCACCCGGCACACGCTCTCGGGAACGCAGGGACCGGGCCGGGGCATCGTGCCGGCGCGCGAGTGGCTGGCCGGCGAGTTCGCCGCCGCGGCCAAGGGGTCGCGGCTCAAGCCCTTCGAGGACCGGTTCACCGCCCCGGCCAACGGCAAGCGCATCCCGGCGCCGGTGGAGATCGTGAACGTGGGCGCCGTCCTTCCCGGGAGCGGGGGCGGGCGCAAGGCCATCGTCATGACCGGCCACTACGACTCCATGCCCAGCGACGTGATGGACCCGAAGACCGACGCCCCCGGCGCCATCGACGACGCCAGCGGCACGGCCATGGCCCTGGAGCTGGCCGGCGCGCTCAAGGACCTCACCCCGGCGCTGAGCGTGTACCTGGTGGCCGTGGCCGGCGAGGAGCAGGGGCTGATCGGCTCCCAGCACCTGGCGGAGCGGCTGAAGGCGGAAGGGGTGGAGGTGGTGGCGATGGTGAGCGTGGACATCGCCGGCAACAGCGAGGGGCAGGATGGGGTGCGCGACGGCACCGCCGCCCGCCTCTTCTCCGAGGGGACGCCGGAGATCGAGACGGAGGCGGAGAAGAAGCTGCGGCTGGCGGTGGGGAACGAGAACGACAGCCCGGCGCGGGAATGGGCCCGCTACCTGCAGCGGGTGGGGGAGCTGTACGTCAGCGGCCTGCGGCTGCGGGTGATGCTGCGGCGCGACCGCATCGCCCGGGGGAGCGACCACATGTCGTTCTCCCACCTGGGGTTTCCCGCCATCCGCCTGAGCGAGGCGCGGGAGGACTACCGGGGGCAGCACCAGACCCCGCGCACCGAGGACGGGGTGCGCTTCGGCGACGAGCTCTTCCGCTACGACGCCGGCTACTCGGCGCGGATGTGCAAGGCGCTGGCGGCGGCCATCGCCTCGCTCTCGCTCGCGCCCCTGCCCCCGCAGGAGGTGACCCTGCTGGGGGCGGTCTCGCCCGACGCGAAGCTGCGCTGGAAGCTGCCGGACGACGGGCGGATCGCCGACGTGATCCTCTACCGGAGGCCGGCCGACGCGGTGGCGTGGGAGCGTGCGCTCTCCCTGGGGAAGGTGTCCGAGGTGACGCTTCCCTCGGTGACCACGGACGACTGGTTCTTCGCGGTGGCGACGGCGGACGCGGCGGGAAACCAGTCCATCGCCCAGCCGCCTGCGGCAGTGGGGAGATGAGATGCGCGTCGAACGCAGAGGTGCGGTGGCGCTCTTGCGGCTGGAGAACGGGAAGGCCAACGCCATGGGCCCTTCCTTCGTCGAGCGGCTGGAGGGACTGCTGGGCCAGCTGGGCGATGCCCGGGCGGCGGTGATCACCGGCCAGGGGTCGGCGTTCTCCGCCGGGCTGGAGCTGCCCGCGCTGGTCGATCTGGACCGGGCGACGATGCGGGGCTTCATCGACCGCTTCGAGGCGGTGATGCTCCGCCTCTTCGAGCTCCCCATCCCCCTGGTGGCGGCCGTGAACGGCCACGCGGTGGCCGGAGGCTGCGTCCTGGCGCTGCAGGCCGACGTGCGCATCGGCGCCGACCGGGAGGCCCGCATCGGCCTGAACGAAACCCAGCTGGGGATCGGCCTGCCGGCGGTGGTGATGGAAACGCTCCGCGGCCAGGTGCCGGGGCCATCGCTGGCCGCCATCGCCCTCGAGGGCCGCCTCTTCTCCCCTCGCGAGGCCCTGCAGATGGGCCTGTTGCACGACCTCGCTCCCGAGGCCGACCTCCTCGACCGCGCCCTGCAACGCGCCGCTTCGCTCGCCGCCCTCCCTCCCGCCGGCATCCGCATGGTGAAGCAGTCGTTGCGCCGCCCCATCGCCGCCACCGCCCGCTCCTTGAACCCCGCCGAGTCCGAGCGCTGGCTCGACACCTTCTTCTCCCCCGAATCCCAACACCGCCTCCGCGAAACCGTCTCCCGCCTCAAGTCGAAGCCCTAAGTCGGAGATCGGGGACACAATACGCAACTCCCCATGCCAACTCCGGCGGCTTCTTGCGGGTGGAACTTCGTCCGCCGGGACGCCGGGGGGCAGGTTGGCATACCGTCGTCGTCACCACAGGCCCCGCCTTATCGCTTCGGCTCCCTCGTCATCTCGCCGGCCCGTTCGGAGCGCCGGACGCTGGTTCAGGGACGCGGCGGTTCCTGAGGCGACGCCGACGGTACGCCAGCCTTCCCCCCGGCTATCGGCGCGCGCAGTACTCAGACGCTGCTCTCCGTTGCCGCGCCCAAGATCCTTTCCAAGTAGAATCGCGGCGGCGCAGTTCGCGCCGCTCTAACTGCTGGCCAGAGGCTTCACGCGATCCCGGAGTAACTTCCAGTCTGCAGATATCGCCGCACGAGGGAAGCATCTCCCGGTGGCCAACGCGGCGAAAACTGCGCCGACGCGCTCATGTCGAGAAAGGACCTTGGGCGCGGCAAATGAAGCAGCAAGTACGAGTCTCGCGCGCGGCGTCCCGGCCAACGAAGTTCATGGCGGAAAGCGGGCGCACGCACTAGGGTCCGGGGATGGCCGAAGAAGGGGGAGCCTGGTTTGCGGTGCGGGCGCTTTCGCACCGCAACTACCGCCTCTTCTTCGCCGGGCAGAGCATCTCGCTGATCGGCACCTGGCTGACCCGGATCGCCACCAGCTGGCTGGTGTACCGGCTGACCGGGTCGGCGGTTCTCCTGGGGGTGATCGGGTTCTGCGGGCTGGTCCCCACCTTCGTGCTCGCGCCCATCGCCGGGGTGTTCGTCGACCGGCACTCGCGCCACCGGGTGATCGTGGTCACCCAGGTGCTCTCCATGCTCCAGTCCTTCGCCCTGGCGGCGCTGGCGCTGACCAAGGTGATCACGGTGGCGGAGATCGCCGCCCTCCAGCTCCTGCAAGGGGCGATCAACGCCTTCGACACCCCGGCCCGGCAGGCGTTCGTCGTGGAGATGGTCGAGGACCGGGGCGACCTGCCGAACGCCATCGCCCTCAACTCCTCGATGTTCAACGGCGCCCGCCTGCTCGGGCCCTCCATCGGCGGAGTGCTCATCGCCCTGATCGGAGAGGGCGGCTGCTTCCTGGTGGACGGCTTCAGCTACGTGGCGGTGATCGCCTCGCTGCTGCTCATGACCGTCCGCCCCGCCGCTCCCGCCGGCGAGCGCAAGCACGTCCTGCACGAGCTGCGCGAGGGCTTCCGCTACGCCAGCGGCTCGACGCCCATCCGCTCCATGCTGCTCCTGCTCTCCGTCGTCTCCCTGGTGGGCATGCCCTACACCGTGCTGATGCCGGTGATGGCCAGCGAGCGGCTGCACGGCGGCGCGCACACCCTGGGCTTCCTCATGGCCGCGGTGGGCCTGGGGGCGCTCTACGGCGCCGTCCGCCTGGCCACCCGGCGCACGGTGCTGGGCCTGGGCCGCACCATCGTGGTGACCGCGGCCACCTTCGGGGCGACGCTGGCCATCTTCGCCGCCTCGCGTGCCCTCTGGCTCTCCTTGCCGCTGCTGGTGGTGGTGGGCTTCTCCATGATGACGCAGACGGCATCCACCAACACCATCCTCCAGACCATCCTCGAGGAGCGCTTGCGCGGCCGGGTGATGGCCTTCTACACCATGGCGGTGATGGGGACGGCGCCCTTCGGGGCGCTGATCGCCGGGGCGCTCGCCGCCCGGGTGGGGGCGCCCTGGACCATCGCCGGCGGCGGGCTCCTTTGCCTTC
>DATKAG010000141.1:0-13280 GCA_035498355.1 Myxococcales bacterium
GGTAGAGCGAGAAGCCGACGAACTCCGGCTCGTCGCGGGCGATCCGGTCGGCGAGCCGCGTGTCACCCAGGGAATCGGTCTCTGCCGGCGGGACGACGTCGATCTCCAGCCGGGAGCCCAAGCCGTGCACCCTGGCGGCCACTCCCAGGCAGCCCGCCGCCAGCGGCACGTTGCCGGTGGCGGCCAGGGCGGCCGGCGGCGGCACGGGAAGCTGCACGAGGCGGAGCTTGTGCACGGCGCGAGTATAGTGGAGTGGTGTTCGCCCTCACCTTCGACGACGGCCCCGGACCCTCCACTGGCGCACTCCTCGACGTCCTGCGCGGCGCCGGAGTGAAGGCCACCTTCTTCCTCCTCGGCCGGAACGTGGAGGAAGCGCCCTGGTGCGGCGATCCGGCCCGCGCCCGCAAGCTGGCCGAGCGGGCGGCGAAAGAGGGCCACGTGCTGGGCAACCACACGTACTCGCACTTCCGTCCGGACCGCTGGCGCGAATTGGCCGCCGATGTGCGCCGCGGGGAGGCGGTGATCCGCTCGCTGCGCCCGCCGCCCATTCCCTTCCGCCTGCCGTACGGCATCCAGCGCGTGCCCGGCTCCTTTCCCCTGGGCACCATCGGGGAAGAGATGGATCCGCGGGTGGCGATCATCGCCTCCCTGGGCATCGGCCACCAGCACTGGACCAGCGACTTCGACGACTGGACGCTGCGCGAGCCCGACGCGCCGGCGCTGGCGCAGCGGATGGTGGCCCACGTGGAGCAGTGCCGGTCCGCGGGCGTCCAGGCCGTGCTCGACCTGCACGACTCGGGCACCGGCTCGAGCTTCGGCTACGAACGGCCCGCCACCGTGCTGGGGGTGAAGCTCTTCCTGGAAGAGGCCGCCCGGCGGAGCTGGAAGAGCTTCACCGTCCCTCAGCCGTAGCGCTGGAGGCACTCGTCCAGCTCGAGCCGCGGCATGCGCAGCGCGCCATCGCTGCCGGGCGAGGCTCTCTCCGGATCCACGAAGTCGATGTGGAAGCGATACGGGCGCCCGGGATCGAGGTTGTCGACGATGGCGTCCAGCGTGTACGCCCGCTCGCTCTCGGCGACGAACCAGTGCACGTTGTCGCGCTGGTCGGAGATGGAGGAGAAGTCGCCCGCCTTGAAGATGCGGTTGATGGTGGGCCGCGCTATCAGGTGTCCCGCCTCGTCCCCCAGCCGTTCGTAGTGGCGGCCGTGCATCTCGCCCTGCAGCACCAGGTGCTGCGAGACCATGTTCCGGTGACCGTGGGGGATGATCGCCCGCCCCTTCCCCAGGGCGAAGATCTTCGGCGTGAACGCCTGCCCTTCGAGGAGCTGGATGGATTCCGCGCTGGTCCCGCGCGGCAGAAGGGGAAGCCTCGCCACCACCCGGTCGAAGTCCGCGGCCCGGCAGAGCTCCGAAAGGTCGATGCCGGCGCAGAACTCCGCCGCCCCTCGCTGCCACTCCAAGGGCTGGATCTCGCGCCGGGCCAGGGCGCGGGAAACCACTTGCAGCTTGCGCAGCCTGGCCTGCAATGCCCCTTGCAGCGATGCCGGCGCGGCGCGCGCGCCGTGCACCACCCGCGCCAGCCAGACGCCGGTGAGGGTGGCGAGGATCTCACGCCTCGAGGGCAACGCTCACCTCCGCGACAGCCGCAGGGTCCGCTCGAACCCGTCGTCCAGCACGCGCAGGCTGGCGGTCACCGTCCCGTCCGCGCCGCATTGGTAGATCTCCTCCACCTCCGGCCCCTCGCCCACGCGCTGCACCGGGACCTTGGCCAGATCGCGCCCGCGCAGCGAGGGATCGAAGGGGAAGAGCAGCTCGTCCCAGGCGGCCAGGTTCCCCTCGGGCCGCCCTTCTTCCATCCGGCCGCACTCGACGAAGCGGTAGTGGCCCACGTTGTGCGCCGCCCGGTAGCGGCGGGAGACGCGGGCGGGGAGCGGGGTGTCCTTGGGCACCAGCACGTCGAATGAGATGCGGCCCCCGCCCTCGTCCTCGCGGAAGACCCCGAAGTTGCGCGAGAGGCGCTCGCTCAGCTTGTAGCCCGCGCCCTCGTCGAGGTGGATGGCCAGCCCGATGGCGCAGGACCCGTAGGGATGGAGCGAGCGCCGCACCCGGTGCGCTCCGAAGCGCTCGCGCAGCATCCGGGGCACCGGGGCGAAGGCGGAGGCGCCGCCCACCACGTAGATGCCGGCCAGCTCCGTCCAGGCGACCTCGTCCTCCTCCCGCCGGGGGTCGCGCATCGCCGACTCCATGGCGGCGAGCGTCCGCTCCACCAACGGTACGCAGGCGTCGTAGACGTCCTCCACGCCCAGGACCACCTCGTCGAGGACGAACTTGCGGGAGTTGGGATTGAGAGACTCCTTCTGCTCCCGCACCTCGTCGAGAAGCTGCCGGGTGAGCTTGCCCCCGCCCCGCCGCTTGAGGACCAGCCGGGCGATGGCCTCGTCGAAGTCGTCGCCTCCCAGGCGGGAGATGCCGCTGGAGGTGATCACCTCGTTGGCCCGCCCCTCCATGTGGATGAGCGAGGCGTCGAAGGTGCCGCCGCCCAGGTCGTAGACCAGCACGTACTCGCGCTTGCTGGTGACGGTCTCGCGGAAGCGGTGCGCGTACTCGAAGCCCGCGGCGCTGGGCTCGTTGAGCACCGCCTTCACGTCGAAGCCCGCCCGCCGGTAGGCATCCATGGTGATCAGCCGCTGCGCGGTGCTGGCGTTGGCGGGCACGCTGACGGCCGCCTCGATCTTGTCCCGCTTGCGCAGGCCGGCGTTGGAGTGGTGCTGTATCTGGTCGCGGACGTGGACCAGGAAGCGGGTGAGCAGTTCGGAGAGGGGCAACGTCCGCGCGCCGATCCGCACCTCGCTGTCCGGATGGCCCTCGTCGAGCAGGCGCTTGAAGGAGCGGAGCACGGCCCAGCCCGGCTCGGCGCGGCCGAAGTGGAGCTCGCCCGCCTCGTCGACGGCGGCGAGGGAGGGGATCACGTCCGCGTGCTCGAACGACACCACCGGGTAGTTCCCCCGATCGATGGTGGCCACCACCGTGTGGGTGGTCCCGAAGTCGATGCCGAACCTCATGGGGCCAGTTTACCGGTCCGGCCGGGCCGCGTCATGGTCCTCCGCGGCCGGATGCTCGCTCGCCAGCCCTCAGGCGAAGCGGGCTTGCACCGCCAGGGCCTCGCGCACGCGCCGGCGGTACTCCTCGCGCGGGACCTCCACGCAGCCGAGCAGGCGCAGGTGCGAAGTGAGCACCTGCACGTCGAAGAGCCGGAAGCCGCGCTCCCGCAACCGTCCGGCGCAGGCGGCGAACGCCACCTTCGAAGCGCCGGCGAGGTGGTGGAACATCGACTCGCCGGCGAAGAGCCCGCCCAGGGCCATGCCGTAGAGGCCCCCGGCCAGCTCCGTGCCCTTCCACACCTCGACGCTGTGCGCCCAGCCCATGCGGTGCAGCTCCGCGTAGGTGATGAGGATGTCGGGCGTGATCCAGGTGCCCTCGTCGCGCCGCTCGCCGCAGGCGCGCATCACCTCCTCGAAGGCCTCGTCGAAGGAGACGCGGAAGCCGGATTTGAGCGCGCGCCGCACCGTGCGCGGCCAGGGGGACCGCGTCTCCAAGGGAAAGATCGCCCGCGGATCGGGCGACGCCCAGGGCACCAGCCCCTGCCGCACCGGCCAGGGGAAGATTCCCTCCCGGTAGGCCTCCAGCACCAGCGCGGGGGACATGGACCGGCTCACGGCCACCACGTCCTCTCCGCTGCGAGGTTCAGGAAACTGCACCGCGACGGGCGGCGGCTCGATCGGGGGATACGGCAGCACCGCCTTCGTTGTATCAAAGGCCACGGTGCTGAATCCTGATCTGAAAGCCCTCTCCTGTTTCGCCTGCGGCGCCGCGCACGATCCCCGCGTGCTGCAGACCGTCTGCGTCCGCTGCGGGCTGCCGCTCCGCGCCGACTACCATCTGGAGCGCTTCGCGCCGTCCGGTCCCCACAGCCTCTGGCGCTACGCGGCCGTCCTGCCACTCGCGGCCAGGGACGCCGTGACCCTCTGCGAGGGCTGGACTCCGCTGCTGCCGGCCGGAGGGCGGATCCAGGTGAAGGACGAGTCGCGCAATCCCACCGGATCGTTCAAGGCGCGCGGCATGACCGTGGCGGTTTCCATGGCCAAGGCCCTGGGCGCGCGCGCCCTGGCGGCGCCTTCCGCGGGCAACGCGGCGGGCGCGCTCGCCGCCTACGGGGCGGCGGCCGGCCTGCCCGTGACCGTGGCCATGCCCGAGGACACGCCCCGCGCCTTCGTGGAGGAGTGCCGCCATTACGGGGCGGACACGCACCTCGTCCCCGGCACCATCTCCGACGCGGGCAAGTGGCTGAAGGAGAACGGGCCGCGCCGCGCCTTCGACGTCTCCACCCTCAAGGAGCCCTGGCGGGTGGAAGGGAAGAAGACCATGGCGTACGAGCTTCTCGAGCAGATGGACGGCGAGCTGCCCGACGCCATCGTCTATCCCACGGGAGGCGGTACGGGCCTGGTGGGAATGTGGAAGGCGTTCGAGGAGATGCAGGCGATGGGCCTGATCGGCGCCGAGCGTCCGCGGCTGGTGAGCGTGCAGGCCGAAGGATGCGCGCCGGTGGCCAAGGCGTTCTTCGAGGGGGCGGCCGCCACCCAGCCCTGGGCCTCGCCGCGGACGGAAGCGTGGGGACTGCGGGTGCCCTCGCCCATCGGCGGCTTCCTCTGCCTGCGCGCGCTGCGCGAGACGAAGGGCACGGCGGTGACGGTGGCGGAAGAGGCGATCGCGCCCGCGGCCCGGGACCTGTCGCGGCGGACGGGGATCGACGTCTGCCCGGAGGGCGGCGCAGCCTGGGCGGCGACCAGGCAGCTCTACGAGAAGGGCTGGCTGCGCGAGACGGACCGGGTCGTGGTGTTCAACACCGGCACGGGCCTCAAGTACCGCTAGGAGCGCTGCGCGAGCAGCTTCGCCAGCATGCCGACGCGCGAGCGGGAATCGCCGAACTCCTCCCGGTAGTCGTCGAGGCTGCGGCGCAGCACCTCCACCGCCTCCACCCGGTCGTACTGCTCGGCGATGCGCACCGTGCGCGAGGCCGCCCCCGGCATCTGCTTGTAGCTGAGGAAGTAGTGGTTGAGCCGATCGATCACGCCCCGCGGAGCGTCGGCGATGTCGCGCAGGTCGCCGTACGCCATGTCGTCCTCCAGCACCGCCACGATCTTGTCGTCCGCCTCGTCCCCGTCCACCATCCGCAGCCCGCCGATGGGCCGCGCGCGGAGGAAGAAATTGGCGTGCGCCATGGTGTTCTCGGTGAGGATGCAGATGTCCATCGGGTCGCCGTCGCCCTTGATGTCCGGAACGCCGGTGCGCTCGGAGCAGCGCGCCCCCACCCGCTTGCCGCAGTACGTCTGGGGGACGAAGCCGTAGAGCATGGGCGGCTGGCTGGAGTAGCGCTGCGGCCGATCGACGCACAGGTGCCCGCTTTGCTTGTCCAATTCGTACTTGACGGTGTCGGTGGGCACGATCTCGATGTAAGCAAGCACCACCTTTGCCGGATCGCCCGGCGCAACCCCGTGCCAGGGGTGCGCCTGGAACATGGTGGTGATCAGCCTCTCCAGCTCGTCGGTCATCGGCCCGCCGCGTACCACGGCGGCGATCGGTGGTAAACAGGCGCCGCCATGGCCACCACATTCGAGACGAAGGGACGCCCGTCCCGCCAGGACGCGCTCGACTACCACTCCAGCGGCCGCAAGGGGAAGATCGAGATCGTCCCCACCAAGCCGGTCGCCACCTCGCGCGACCTCTCGCTGGCGTACAGCCCCGGGGTGGCCGAGCCCTGCCTGGAGATCGAGAAGGAGAACGACCTCTCCTTCAAGTACACCATCCGCGGGAACCTGGTGGCGGTGATCTCCAACGGCACCGCCGTGCTCGGCCTGGGCGACATCGGCGCCTACGCGGCCAAGCCGGTGATGGAGGGCAAGGCGGTCCTCTTCAAGAAGTTCGCCGACATCGACGTCTTCGACGTGGAGGTGGACGCCAAGGACGTCGACACCTTCTGCAAGGTGGTGAAGGCGCTGGAGCCCACCTTCGGGGGCGTGAACCTGGAGGACGTGAAGAGCCCGGAGTGCTTCGTCATCGAGCGGCGGCTGCGCAGCGAGATGCAGATCCCCGTCCTCCACGACGACCAGCACGGCACCGCCATCATCACCGGCGCGGCGCTGATCAACGCCCTGGAGCTTGCGGGCAAGCCCATCGCCAAGGTGAAGGTGGTGTTCATCGGCGCCGGGGCGGCGGCGGTGGCCTGCGCGGAGCAGTACGTGAAGCTGGGGGTGCCGCGCGAGCACATCTTCATGTGCGACAAGTTCGGCCTGGTCTATCGCGGCCGTCCCGAGGACATGGACGAGTGGAAGGGCGTCTTCGCCCAGGGCCGGGAGCCGCGGGCGCTGGTGGAGGTGATCAAGGGCGCCGACGTGGTGGTGGGGCTCTCCACCAAGGGAGTGATCTCGAAGGAGATGGTGGCTTCGCTGGCTCCCAACCCCATCCTCTTCGCCTTGGCGAATCCGGTTCCCGAGATCCTCCCCGAGGAGGCGCTGGCGGTGCGCTCGGACATCATCATGGCCACCGGGCGCAGCGACTACCCGAACCAGGTGAACAACGTGCTCGGGTTCCCCGGCATCTTCCGCGGAGCGCTCGACGTCCGGGCCACGGCCATCAACGACGAGATGAAGCTGGCCGCCTCGCACGCGCTGGCGGAGCTGGCCCGGCAGGACGTGCCGGAGAGCGTGAGCGCGGCGTACGGCGGGCAGGTGTTCTCCTTCGGCCGCGACTACATCATCCCCAAGCCCTTCGATCCGCGGGTGCTGGTGGCGGTGGCCCCGGCGGTGGCGAAGGCGGCGATGGACTCCGGGGTGGCGCGCATCAACCTG
The DNA here is from genome assembly GCA_035498355.1 of Myxococcales bacterium. Classification (GTDB taxonomy): domain Bacteria; phylum Myxococcota; class Myxococcia; order Myxococcales; family 40CM-4-68-19; genus 40CM-4-68-19. The sequence continues at coordinate 6,906 of DATKAG010000141.1, forward strand.
GACCACGGGACCTATGTGGAGGCGCTGCGCCGCAGGCAGGGGCGCACCTACGAGGTGATGAGCGTGGTGGTGTCGCGGGCCCGGCGGCGGATGACGCGGATCGCCTTCCCCGAAGGCAACCACCCCCGCATCCTCCGCGCCGCGCAGCAGCTTTTCGAGGAGCGCATCTGCACGCCGGTGCTCCTGGGGCGCAAGGAGGACATCCTCGAGCAGGCGCGCGACGCGCACCTGGCGGCCATCGAGGGCCTGGAGATCGTCGACCCGGCCACCAGCGACAAGGCCGAGCCCTACGCCCGGGCGCTCTACCAGCTCCGGCAGCGGCACGGCGTCTCCTGGGCGGAAGCGCTGTATCGCATCCGGCAGCGGAACAACTTCGCGGCCATGATGCTGCGCGAGGGCGCCGTCGACGGCCTGGTCACCGGCCTGACGCGCACCTATCCGGAAGCGATCCGGCCCTCGCTGGAGATCGTGCGCACGCAGGAAGGGCGCCGGGCGTCGGGCACGTACATCGTGGCCTTCAAGGAATCCTTGAAGCTGCTCGCGGACTGCACGGTGAACGCGGAGCCGACGGCCGAGGAGCTGGCGGACATCGCCATCTCCACCGCCGAGCTGGCCCGCGCCTTCGAGCTCACCCCGCGCGTGGCCATGCTCTCCTACTCGAACTTCGGCACCGACCGCGGGGGCTCGCCCGCCAAGGTGCGCCGCGCCCTGGAGCTGGTGCGCCTGCTCCGGCCGGATTTGGAAGTGGACGGCGAGATGCAGGTGGACCCGGCGGTGGTGGGCTCGGTGCGCGAGGCGGAGTTCCCCTTCTCCCGCCTCACCGGGGAGGCGAACGTGCTCATCTTCCCCGACCTGAACAGCGGGAACATCGGCTACAAGCTGCTCTGGCGGCTGGGCGGGGCAGAGGTGATCGGGCCGGTGCTGATGGGGATGGCGAAGCCGGTCAACGTCCTGCAGCAGGGGGCGTCGGTGCAGGACGTCGTCAATCTCGCCGCGATGACGGCCGTGCGCGCCCAGGGCGAATTGACGTATTGATTCCAGAAGACAGTAATTCCTCGTAAGACCTTCGTCCCTCTCCAATGACGGACAGAACCAGGTTCTGTTCCACGCTTGCCTCGTCTCGTGTCTCACCTCGATCGGGCGTGCCGGAGTCGCAAGACGGGGGACCTTTGATGCTTTGCAAAGGAGTGACCTCGCCGCTGAGGGGGGATTCACTTCGCGTTGCCCCGGAACGGCCACCAGCTCGTCCATCTTCCTCGCCTGCCTGGGAGACGTGCTGACCCGCGCCTGGAGAGGGGAAATCGTGGGAATCAACCAGGTGAGCTGGGATCCGCCGAGCAACACCCTCCACGCCGAGTCCGATCAGCTCTTGCGCCAGCACAGCCGTGCGCCCTCATCGTGACGAAGGCGGTGCGCGACGCTGCGGGCGACCGCCTGGAAGCGGGTGACTTCGCCAAATTCCGGCATGACCTGAGCTTCCGCCATACGCACGATCAACGAGAACATTCCTGTGCGGGACCAGCCCGTTCTGATCAATACGGTCCCGGGGGCGATGGTGCTCCAGGAGATCCTCGAGCGCATCGAATGGGTCGGCGGCACCGGCGACCCGCAATCGTACGCACCGCACATCCGCAAGGATCCGCTCGAGGGGAACTGCGGTCCACACCCCCGGTGGCGAAGGCGCGAATGGGGGCCTCGATCCTGGTGGCAGCGCAAGGACGTCATCATCCACATGATGAAGACCGACAGGACGGTGCCGAACCCGGCGATGAGCGCGTTCATCCGCGCGGGTGACTTGAAGGACCGCACCACCTGCTACCGGTACGACTTCGTCTTCCCCACCTTCGACCCGGCCGAGATGGCGGGACTGACGGGCTTGACCGCGGCGGAACGGACCCGGGCGAAGAACCCGCACGTCCTCCTCTCGAACCTCACCAATCCACCACCTGACCGGGCACCGAAGTCCGCGGCGATCGCGTTCGCGCACCGGGACATGGCCCTGGAGCAGCTCGCCGTCTTCTTCGCCAGCGACGGCGAGGTGACGATCGACCCCGACGGCGACGGACCCTTCTTCGAGACGCCGATCCAGGGCGATCTGCCCGAGGACACCAACTTCATCCCTTGAGCTACTTCACCGGCTCGGGCGGACACGGCGCTCCCGCGTCCGCCCAGGTCTTGAATGCGCGGACGAACTCCTCGTGGGGAACGGGCACCGGCTTGCGGCCATATCCCGGCGCCCAGCCCCAGAGGACCAGCGGGTCCTCCGCGACGTGGTGGAGCAGGGCCGCCATCGTCAGCCCGCCGTTCTGCTTGGGGTTCTTCAGTTGCCGGCAGAGGCCCTGGGGGGTGAGCCCGGCGAAGACCAGCCGGCGATTCGGCGGGGGCAGGCTCCACTCGGTGGAGACGCCGGGCGGCATGTGCGGGCCGTAGCTGTCTGGCGTGTTCGCCTTCCCGTGACAGGTGGAGCAGGCCATTCCCACCGCGCCCCGCCCTTCCGGACCCCGCTGGACGAACTGCTGGTGCCGGTGGCTGTCGTCGCCCTGGGTCGGCTGGTCGCCCACCGGATGGCAGTTGACGCAGCGCGGGCTCTGCAGCACGGAACGGACGGTCTCGAAAGCGAGCATCCCGCTCGCGACCGTCGGCGGGGCCCCGGCGATGGCCGTCTGCATTTCCCGCTCTGGCAGGGGCTGGGCGTGCGTGCAGGACAAGAAGGCAAGGACGACGGCGAGGCGAACGGGCCCTTTCATCGGCTTCCTCATGCCAGCCGCAGCGGAAGCGAACGGAGCCGCTGCTTCGTCAGGGCGTAGACCGCGTTGGCCACCGCGGCGGAGATGGGCGCCGCAGCGGGCTCGCCGATGCCGCCCATCTTCGCCTCGCTCTCCAGGACGTGCACCGAGACCTCCGGCATCTCGGGCAGCCGCAGCACCTCGTAGTCGTGGAAGTTGCTCTGTTCCACCTGCCCCTGCTTCACCGTCAGCTTGCTGCGCAGCACGGCGGAAAGCCCGTAGGCCATGGCCCCCTGCACCTGCGCCTCGATGCCCAGCGGGTTGATGGCCGTCCCGCAGTCCACCGTGCAGGTGACCTTGTGCACGTGGATCTCCTTCGTCTCGTCCACCGAGACCTCCGCCACCTGGGCGACGATGCTGCCGAAGGACTCGTGCACCGCCAGGCCCCGCGCCCGGCCCTTTGGCGGAGGAGTGCCCCAGCCGGCCTTCTCCGCGGCAGTCTTCAGCGCCCGCAGGTGGCGCGGCTTGCCGGCCAGAAGCGCGGAGCGGAACTCCAGCGGCTCGCGTCCGGCCGCCCAGGCCAGCTCGTCGATCATGCTCTCCATGGCGAAAGCCGTGTGCGTATTGCCCACCGAGCGCCACCAGAGCACCGTGATGGGAAGCCGCGGCGACTGGAGCATCACCCTCCGGTCGGGCACCGCCTCCAGGTAGGGCGAGTCGACCACTCCCTCGATGGAGGTGGCGTCGATGCCGTTCTTCACCATGAACGGCTCGAAGGGCGTGCCGGCGAGGATCGATTGGCCCACGATGCTGTGCCGCCAGCCCAGCGGCCGCCCCTTCTCGTCCAGCCCGGCCTCGATGCGGTGGAGGAAGAGCGGCCGGTAGTAGCCGCCCCGCAGGTCGTCGGTGCGGGTCCACACCGTCTTCACCGGCACGCCGGCCGCCTTGGCGACGTGCACTGCCTCGCTGACGAAGTCGGAGGTCGGGGTGGCGCGCCGGCCGAATCCCCCTCCCAGGAACTGGGTGTGGATGAAGACCTTTTCCTGGGGCACGCCGGCGATCTTCGCCGCCGCCATCTGGTCGAAGGTCTGGAACTGCGTCCCCGTCCAGATCTCGCAGGTCCCTCCCTCCAGCCGGACAGTGCAGTTCATCGGCTCCATGGTGGCATGGGCGAGATAGGGCACGTCGTACTCGGCCTCCACCTTCTTCGCCGCACGGAGCAGAGCGGCGTCCGCGTCGCCCTTCTCCGCTGCCACCGGCCCGGGCGCGAGCGCCTGCGCCCGGTAGCTGTCCAGGATCTGCGCGCTGTCCAGGTTGGCCCCCGGACCGGGATCCCACTCGACGTGCAGGCGGTCGCGGCCCAGCTTTGCGCTCCAGAAGTCCCTGGCGACCACCGCCACGCCGGTGGGCACCTCCACCACCTTCTCCACTCCCTTCACCGCCAGCGCCCCGCCCGGATCGAAGGACTTCACCTTTCCGCCGAACACCGGAGACCGCGCCACCAGCGCCGTGCGCAGGCCATCGAAGCGCACGTCGATGCCGAACTGCGCCTTGCCGGTGATCTTCTCCGGCGAGTCCAGCCGCCGGGTGGGCTTGCCGAGGATCTTCCACTGCTTGCGATCCTTCAGCTTCACCGTGGCGGGCGGCTGCAGGGCCTGCGCCGCCAGCGCGAGCTGGCCGTAGGAGAGCTTCTCCTTGCTGTTGAGAACGAAGCCGTTCGCCGTGCGCAGCTTCCTCGCGTCCGTCTTCCACTTCGCCGCCGCTGCCCGCACGAGCATGGCGCGGGCCATCGCTCCGGCCGTGCGATACCGCTCGAGCTCCGACCAGGTGGTGCTCGAGCCGCCCGTCATCTGCATGCCGAAGGCGGGATGCGCGTAGACGGGCGCCGCGGGCGCGTGCTCCACGCGGATCTTCGACCAGTCGCAGTCCAGCTCCTCGGCGATCATCATCGCCAGGCCCGTCCAGATCCCCTGCCCCATCTCCGAATGCGCGAGCAGCACGGTGACCGAGTCGTCGGGTGCAACCCGGACGAAGGCGTTGGGCGGAGGAGGCTTCTTCGGGGCGGGTTGCGCCGCCGCCCGCGCCTTCGCCGGCACGTGGAAGGCGACGAACAACCCGGCCCCGGAGAGCAGCGACTTCTGCAAGAGCTCGCGCCGCGTCAGCGCGCTCATCGCGAGGCCCTCCTCTTCGCCGCCGCCAGCCGCACCGCTTCCCGGATGCGCTGGTACGCTCCGCAGCGGCAGATGTTCCCCGCCATCGCCAGGTCGATCTCCTGGTCCGTCGGATCCGGGTTCTCGGCCAGGAGCGCCGCCGCGGACATGATCTGCCCCGGCTGGCAGTAGCCGCACTGGACCACGTCCTGCTCCAGCCAGGCCTTCTGCACCGGGTGCGATCCGTCAGGGGAGAGCCCCTCGATGGTGGTGACCATCCGGTTGCCCACCGCGGAGAGGGGCAGCGAGCAGGAGCGCACGGCGCGGCCCTCGATGTGCACCGTGCAGGCCCCGCACTGCGCCATCCCGCAGCCGAACTTGGTCCCGGTCAGGCCCAGCACGTCCCGCAGGACCCAGAGCAAGGGCATGTCCTCCGGCGCGTCCACCTGCCGTTCCGTCCCGTTCACGTTCAGTCGCATGGAAACCTCGGGTGCCCGGGCCTGCCGTTTGCGGGAGGATGCGCCACTTCGCCGCGGGGTTCAAATCCCGGCGGCGACGCGCTAGCGTGCGCACATGCGAATCATCGTCGGAGTCGACGGGTCCGAGCCGGCGCAGCGGGCCGCGCGCCGCGCCTTCGCCATGGCCGCCAAGCTGGGCGATTCGGTGGCGCTGCTGCACGCCCTCCCCCCGCCGCCCATCTTCTCGGAGCCCGCGGTGGTGCTGAACATCGCCGAGCTGGAGCGGCGGGTCTACGAGGCGGGGAAGGCGGCGCTGGACAAGGTGGAAGCCGAGGGGCGCGCGGCGGGGGTTCCCGTCACCGCCGAGCTCCTCTCCGGCCCTGCCGCAGAGGTGATCGCGGCGGCCGCGCAGGCGGACGACGTGGACTTCGTGGTGGTGGGCAGCCGCGGGCGCACGCTGGTGGCGAGCGTTCTTTTGGGAGGCACCGCCTATCGGCTGGCGCACATCTGCAAGAAGCCGGTGCTCATCGTCCACTGAGCGGGTGATTACCTTGCAGGGATGCCCGCGCATGCCCTGCTCTTCGACGTCGACGGCACCCTGGTGGACTCGGTGGACCTGCACGCCCGCGCCTGGCAGGAGGCGTTCGCGCACTTCGGCAAGCGCATCGACTTCAAGGCCGTCCGCTCGCAGATCGGCAAGGGGGGCGACGAACTGATGAAGGAGTTCCTTTCCCCCGCAGAGATGGAGCGGCGCGGGGAGGAGATCGAGGAGTACCGCTCGAAGCTCTACAAGCGCGAGTACCTCCACCAGGTCCGCGCGTTCCCGCGCGTCCGCGAGCTCTTCCAGGCGCTGCTCGGCTGCGGCCTGCGCCTGGCGCTCGCCTCCTCGGCCAAGGGGGATGAGCTGGCAAGCTACAAGAAGGTCGCCGGCATCGAGGACCTGATCGACGCGGAAACCAGCGGGGACGACGCGGAGAAGAGCAAGCCGCACCCGGACATCTTCCAGGTCGCTTTGAAGCGCCTCGGCCCCGGAATCGACAA